>CAMEZU010000046.1 GCA_945947925.1 uncultured Verrucomicrobiota bacterium | reverse complement strand
GACGCGAGACGTGACGGGCTTATGACGTGAGACGCGAGACGCGAGACGTGACGGGTCATGTCTCCTGTCTCATGTCTCCTGTAACCTCATGTCTCATGTCTCACGTCTCACGTCATCCCGCCCCCGCTCCTTCCTGCGTTTTGTATGCACAATCCGCCGTCTTTTTTGCTATAATCTTCGGCCGTTCCGGGGGGGGAGCAAAGAGAAAGGTTGTGAGATATGTGTGGAATCGTCGGCTTTGCCAGCTTCTCGACCCCGGCTGTGGGTCCGCTCGTCAACGGACTCCGTCGCCTTGAATACCGCGGCTATGACTCTGCGGGCGTTGCGCTTCAGGGGTCGGACGGGATTCGCGTCTACAAGCAGACCGGCAAGGTCGCCGAACTTGACAAGCTCCTGAAGGAGGCGCTCAAGACCGAGGCGGACCGCGCGAAGTACACGATCGGGATCGCCCACACGCGCTGGGCGACGCACGGCCTCCCGACCCGCGCCAACGCGCATCCGCATGTTGCGGACGACGGCAACCTCGCGCTCGTCCACAACGGCATCATCGAGAACTATGCGGCGCTTCGGACGGGACTCGAGAAGCGCGGCTGCCGGTTCCTCTCCCAGACCGACACCGAGGTCGTTGCGCAGCTCGTCGCGACCTTCGACAAGGGCGACTTCCTCTCCGCCGTCTCCCAGGCCCTGAAGCAGGTCGAGGGCACCTACGGCATCGCCACCATTTCCGCGAAGCATCCGGGCGAGATGATCGTCGCCCGCAAGGGCTCCCCGCTCTGCATCGGCGTCGGCGAGCACGAGACCGTGGTCGCGAGCGACGTCTCCGCGATCGTCGCCTACACGCGCCAGGTCATCTACCTCAAGGACGGGGACATCGCACGCGTAACGCCCGAGGGCGTGACCGTCTACTCGCTCGACAATGCGCCCGTCTCGCGCGAGGTGCAGGAGGTCGACTGGGATCTCGGCGCGATCGAGAAGGGCGGCTACGAGCACTTCATGATCAAGGAGATTGACGAGCAGCCCGACGCGCTCCGGAACACGATCCGCGGACGCCTTGACGCGTCCGCCGGCACGGCCGTCCTCGCGGGCCTCAACCTGCCGCCGCGCGAGCTCGCCGCGATCCGCCGCCTCGTCATCATCGGCTGCGGCACGTCGCTCCACGCCGGCATGGTCGGCAAGTACCTCTTCGAAAACCTGGCGGACCTCCCGACCTCGCCCGAACAGGCGGCCGAGTTCCGCTATTCGAATCCGATTGTCGGACCCGACGACTGGGTGATCGCGCTCTCGCAGTCCGGAGAAACCGCCGACACCCTCGCCGCCGTGCGCGAGTCGATCCGCAAGGGCGCGCTCGTCTCCGGCCTCTGCAACGTGGTCGGCTCGACGATCGCCCGCGAGGCGGGCCGCGGCGTCTACCTGCATGCGGGACCCGAGATCTCCGTCGCCTCGACAAAGGCCTTCACGGCCCAGGTGACCGCGCTTCTCATGATGGCCCTCAAGATGGGCCGCACGCGCCGCCTTTCCCACGAGGAGGGCGCCCGCCTCGTCAGCGAAATCGAGCGCATTCCCGAGCTGGTCGCGTCCGTCATCCAGCAGAACGACGCGATTGCGAAGATCGCCGAGAAGTACGCGCAGGCGAACGACATGTTCTTCATCGGACGCGGCATCCTCTATCCGACCGCGCTCGAGGGCGCGCTCAAGATCAAGGAGATCGCCTACGTCCACGCCGAGGGCTACCAGGCCGCCGAGCTGAAGCACGGACCGATCGCGCTCCTGTCGGACAAGACGCCGGTCGTCGCGCTGCTCGCGGACATCCCCGGCAAGGAGAAAACGGTCGGCAACGTCCAGGAATGCCGCGCCCGCCAGGCGCCGGTGATCGGCATCGTGACGGAAGGGGACGCCGAGGCGGCCGCTCACGTCAACGACGCGATTGTCATTCCGCGCGTCTCGACGGAGCTTTCGCCGATCGTGACGGTCGTCGCGCTCCAGCTCTTCGCCTACCACGTCGCGCGTCTGCGCGGCTGCGAAATCGACCAGCCGCGCAACCTCGCGAAGTCGGTTACCGTCGAGTGACGGCGATCCGCTCGCCGCAGAGGACCCTTGTCTCGAGGCCTTCGGCCGAATGGCGGACGAGGTCCTCGTCGTAGTCGAGGACGCCGGCCTGGGTGATCAGGATGACGGTCGAGCCGCCGAACTTGAAATAGCCTTTCTCGTCGCCCTTGGCGTGGGTCTCGCCGGCGTAGGTCTGGACGATCGTGCCGACGCCGAAGGCGCCGACGTCGACGAGCCAGAAGGGACCGAAGTCCGCCTCGCAGCGGAGAATCTGGCGCTCGTTGTCCGCATAGACGTCTGGATAGCGCAGGAGGGCGATCGGGTTCACGGAGTGGTACTTGCCCGGGATCGTATGGGCCTTTCCCACCGTGCGGCAGTCGCACGGGAAGTGGAAGCGGTGGTAGTCGACGGGCGCGAGGCGGATGACCGCGATGTCGTAGCAGCCGTCCGGGACCTCCGGCGTGCCGGCGGGACCGAACACGTCGCGCAGGTTGCGCGTCGCGCCCTTGAGCGGGAAGGGAAGGTCGGCGCCCGCGTTGCGGTAGAGCATGAGGCGTCCGTCCGCAGGGCTCACGATGCCGTCCCCGACCGGACGGACGCCCGGCTTCAGGCGGCGGGTGAAGAACTCGTTGAAACAGCCGTATTCCTCAATCGGCTTCTCCGCCTCGTCCGCGCGGCAGCCGGGAATCGCCGCGAGGTCGCGGATCGCCTTCTTCGACTTCGGCGAATCGTACTTGCGTCCCAGCAGGGCGGACAGGAACTTCGAACCGAAGAGGACGCTCCAGAGCGTGCGCCCCAGGAGGGTTTCGTAGGCAAAGCGAAGGGCTCCGTCGCCCATGACGGATTCGGCAATGCGTTCGCCCGTGCGGCGATCGACGTAGACAATCGGCTTCTTCATGCCGTACATTATACCGCAAGAGCGGAAAGAGAGCAAACTCCGCGTCATAAGAAAACCGGGCATTACCCCAAAGAGTAAGAAATTTTGATATAATAACGGGACATATTTTTTCGAAAAGGAAAAGAATGGGCATTCGAATTCTAGGTACGGGCAGCTATCTTCCGCCGAAAGTGGTGACCAACGAGGACATCGCTCAATCGTTGGAGACGTCTGACGAGTGGATTTACTCGCATACGGGCATTCATTCGCGCCATGTGGCGGAAGAGGGGGAGTCGACGTCGACGATGGCCGCGAAGGCGGCGCGTGCGGCGATGGAGGCGGCGGGCGTGAAGCCCGAGGAGATCGGCCTCATCGTGCTCGCGACCTCGACGCCCGACTACAACCCGTTCCCGTCCACGGCCTGCGTCGTACAGGGCATGCTCGGTTGCGTCAACGCGGGCGCGTTCGACCTGCAGGCGGCCTGCGCGGGCTTTGTCTACGCGCTCGAGCAGGCGCGCGGCTTCGTCAACTTCTACCCTGAGAAGAAGGCGCTCGTGATCGGGTCCGAGTCGCTGACGCGCATTCTCGACTGGACGGACCGGTCGAGCTGCATTCTCTTCGGCGACGGTGCGGGCGCGGTGGTGCTCGGCAACGACGAGCCGCCGGGCGTCGCCTCGCTCAAGACGAAGGCGCACACGCTCCTCGGGGCGGACGGCAACGGCGCGGAGTTCATCAAGCGCGAGGGCGGCTGCCGCAAGGCGCTCCCGATCGATCCGAAGACGGGCGTGCCGATGAAGGGCTCGCCGATCCTTGCCGAGCTGACGCTGCAGGGACATGACGTCTTTGCGTTCGCGGTCCGCACGCTCTCCAAGGTGAGCCGCGACCTCTGCACGCTCCTCGGGACGACGCCGGAGGAGCTCGACCGCGTGTTCGCGCACCAGGCGAACGGGCGCATCATCGAGGCGGTGGCGCGCCGCATGAAGCTGCCGCTCGAGAAGTTCTGGCTCAACCTCGAGACGACCGCCAACACGAGCGCGGCGTCGATTCCGATTTCCCTCGACCAGGTCGTCCGCGCGGGCGAGCTGAAGGAAGGCATGAAGATCGTCATGGTCGGCTTCGGCGCCGGCCTCACCTACGCGGGCACGTACTGCACGTGGCCGAACCTCTGACTCTTTTAGAAAGTCCTCAAGAAAAAGGAAAGAACACATGAAGAAAGTAATGATCACAGGCATTGGAATGCTGACAGCCGTTGGCAACGGCAAGGCTGCCACCTGGGAGTCGGTCAAGGCCGGTAAGTCGGGCATTGGCCGCATCACCAAGTTCGACCCCTCCCGCTGCACCTGCCAGGTCGCGGCCGAGCTGAAGGGCTTCGACGAGTACGCCATCGGCAGCGGACTCCTCGACAAGAAGGACGCGCGCAAGATGGCGAACTTCTCCAAGTACGCCGTGACGGCGGCCGTCGAGGCGTGGAAGGACGCCGGCTTCGCGCGCAAGGGCGTCGAGGGCGACACAGGCTTCCAGCCTGACATGGACCGCGTCGGCACGATGCTCGGCAACGGCATCGGCGGCCTCGACGTCACCGAAGATGCGTTCAAGACGCTTTTCGACCGCGGTCCCGACCGCCTCTCGCCGCTCGCGATTCCCGAGCTGATCGCCAACGAGGGCGCCGGCAACATCGCCATCGCGCTCGGCGCGAAGGGTCCCTGCCAGGTCGTCGTCACCGCGTGCGCCTCCTCGACGGACGCGCTCGGCTTCGCGCTGGACATGATCCGCGCCGGCCGTGCGGACGTGATGATCGCCGGCGGTGCGGAAGGCACAATCATGGAATTCTGCGTCGGCGGCTTCATGAAGGAGAAGGCGCTTGCGACCAAGTTCAACGACACGCCCGAGAAGGCCTGTCGTCCGTTCAACGTCGACCGTGACGGCTTCGTCATGGGCGAGGGCGCGGCGGTGCTGATCCTCGAGAGCGAGGAGCATGCCAAGGCGCGCGGCGCGAAGGTCTATGCCGAGCTCGCGGGCTACGGCTCGACCTGCGACGCCTACCACATCACGGCGCCCGATCCGTCCGCGGACGGTGCGGTCAAGGCGATCGAGATCGCCCTCGCCAATGCCGAGGTGACGGACAAGACGACGGTCGACTACATCAACGCGCACGGCACGTCCACGCACCTCAACGATGCGATGGAGACGACGGCGTTCAAGCGCGTGTTCGGCGAGGAGCAGGCGAAGAAGATCAACATCTCCTCCACGAAGCCGTACCACGGACACTGCCTGGGCGCGACCGGCGCGATCGAGGCGGCGCTCACGGCGCTCGCGATCAACGAGGGCTACTGCCCGGCGACGATCAACTACGAGAACCCCGATCCGGAGCTCGACCTCAACTACACCCCGAATGTCGGCGTGAAGCGCGACATCCGCGTGGCGATGAGCTCGTCGCTCGGCTTCGGCGGTCACAACGGCATCCTCGTTTTCAAGAAGGCGTAATCCCATGGAAATCCCTCAGCTCAAGAACGTCTACAACAAGCCTGGCATCGAGCTTCTTCCGCACCGCGATCCGTTCCTCTTCGTCGACACGCTGATTTCGGCGGACGAGACGGGTGCGGTCGGCGAGTACACGTTCACGATGGAGAAGAACGAGTTCTTCAAGGGCCACTTCCCCAACTACCCGATCGTTCCGGGCGTCGTGCTGGTCGAGACGATGGCGCAGGTCGCCGGCGCCGGCCTCGTGGCGACGGAATTCCTCGGCGAGCAGGCGAGCTTCCTCTTCGCCAAGGTCGAGGAGGCCAAGTTCAAGCGTCCGGTCCGTCCCGGCGACAAGCTGACCGTCGTCTCGAAGATCATCAAGCTGAAGAAGATCATCGGCGTCTTCGAGGCGAAGGGCTACGTCGGTGACGAGCTGGCCGTCGAAGGCACGCTCACCTGCATGCTCGGAGGAGCGAAGTAAGGCCATGATCCGTATCGTTCAGGTCGGTGACGGGCGCATCGCGAAGTTCAACGCGCGTCCGGCGTTTCCGGAGGAGGCCGAGAAGGCTGCGGCGGAGGTGCTGGCCGCGATCCGCCAGGACGGCGACAGGGCCGTCCGCGCGTACGTCGCGAAGTTCGAGGGCTACAAGGGGACGAAGCTGAAGGTCGAGGTCGAGCTCGAGGCGCTCGAGAAGACGATTGACCCGAAGCTCGTGCGCGCCGTGAAGGACGCGCACCGGCGCGTTCTCCGCTTCTCGAAGGCGTCGCTGCGCCAGGCCTGGACGATGAAGACGCCCCGCGGCGGCTCGGCCGGCGAGTTCTATTCGCCGATGGACCGCGTCGGGGTGTACATTCCCGGGGGCACGGCGCCGCTGGCGTCGACCTCGGTGATGACCGTGACGCTCGCGAAGGCGGCAGGCGTGAAGGAGATCGTGGCGTGCACCCCGGCGGGCAAGACCGGCGAGGTGAACCCCGTCCTCCTCTACGCCCTCAAGCTCGCGGGCGCGACTGAAATCTACCGCGTCGGCGGCATCCAGGCGATCGGCATGATGGCCTTCGGCACGAAGACGTGCCGCAAGGTGCAGAAGATCGCAGGTCCGGGCAATGCGTTCGTGACGGCCGCGAAGCGCCAGGTCTACGGTTACGTCGCGATCGACCAGGTGGCGGGGCCGAGCGAAATCGCCGTCCTCACCGACGGATCGGTCGACGTGCGCTGGATTGCGGCGGACCTCTTGAGCCAGGCCGAGCACGGCAGCGGCTGGGAGAAGTCGCTCTGCGTCTGTACGTCCGAGAAGCTCGCGAAGGAGATCCGCGCCGAGGTGCTCAGGCAGACCGAGACGCTCTCCCGCAAGGCGCTCGTCCAGCGCGTCATCGACCGCGACGGCATCCTGATCGTCGTGGCGAAGGGCGTCGCGGAGGGGCTCGAGGTCGTGAACGCCTTCGCGCCGGAGCATTTCGAGATCATGACGAAGGATGCGCTCAAGGTGATGAAGGGCGTCCGCAGCGCGGGCGCGGTCTTCGCGGGTCCCTGGACGCCCGAATCGGCCGGCGACTTCGTCGCGGGACCGAGCCACGTGCTGCCGACGGGCGGGGCGGCGAACATGTTCAACGGCCTCACCCCCGACGACTTCCGTCGGCGCCACAGCTTCGTCGCCTTCACCCAGGCCGACCTGCGCGAGACCAAGCCGACGATCGAGGCATTCGCCGCCGTCGAGGGGCTTGACGGACACGGCCGCGCGGCGACCATCCGCTTCGAGTGAGCTGAATGACCTTCTTTCAGAGACACGCCTACGGATTCGGAGCCGGCCTTGCGTCGGTCCTGTGGTGGTTCTTTCCGAAACGCCGCCGCCTTTCCGTCGACAACATCCTGAAGTGCGGCATCACCGCCGACGCCGACGAGGCGCGGCGGATCGCCAAGAAGGCGTGGTGCCATCTCGCCGGGCACATCGGCGAGGCGCTGTTCGTGCCGGGCGTCGTCAACAAGGACAACTGGCGCGAGCACCTTGATTTCTCCGAGGCGGATCCCGAGGCCGTCAAGCTCCTGCTGGACCGTCCCGACCTGCCGATTCTCATCACGAGCGGACATCATGGCGTCTGGGAGGCGGCGACGAACGTCATCTCCTTCGCGCGCCCGATGATGGCGGTCGCCCGGACGGTGAACAACCGCCTGGTGGCGAAGCTGATGAAGAAGTACCATTTCCGCGGTCCCGTAACGATCATCAACAAGAACCGCGGCTTCACGCCCGAGGTGATCCGCCAGTGGGAGGAAACCTGCGCGGCCATGACGCTTCTGATGGACCAGCACACGTCCAAGGGACTCAAGCTCGAGTTCCTCGGCCGTCCCGCGAAGACGTTCACGAGCGTGACGCGCATGGCGATCCGCTACGGACATCCGATTGTCGTCGGCTCCTTCGTGCGTCGCGCGCCGTACGTCTACGGACTCGTCGGCGGCAAGCCGCTCAGCTTCGAGAAGGGGACGGACCTCGCGACGGCCACGCAGCTTCTGAACGACCGGATTGCCGAGGCGGTGCGGGAATACCCCGAACAGTATCTCTGGGCACACAGGAGGTGGCGCGATGATCGCAGCTGAGTTCTTCCTGACCGACATGTTCAGCGTCGTCTCCGTCGTGATGGCGTTCGTCTTCCTCTGGTCGACGATGATTCTCTTCGTCGGCCTCTTCCGGCGTTCGGCCGTTCATCCGAAGGCCACGCGCAAGCTCCGCTTCGCGGTGCTCGTCTGCGCGCGCAACGAGGAGCGGGTCATCCGGCTGCCCGTCAAGAGCATCATGATGACGAGCTATCCCCGCGAGCTTCGGGACGTGATCGTGCTGGCCGACAACTGTTCGGACCAGACCGCGGCGCGGGCGCGCGAGGCCGGCGCCATCGTGTGGGAGAAGACGGTGCCGAGCAGCGGCAAGGGCGACGTCCTCGCCTGGGGCCTGGAGAAGGTCATCGCCTGCGGAGCCTATGACGCCGTTGCGGTCTTCGACGCCGACAACATCGTCTCCGCGCAGTGGTTCGACCACATGAACGACGCCCTCAACGACGGCGAGCGCATCGCGACGGGCCGGCGCATGTCGTCCAACGCGACCAAGAACGTGATCTCCGGCTGGTACACCGTCTATTGGGACCTCATGAACGAGCTCTCGAACCGCGTGCGCACGAACCTCAACCTCTCCGGCAAGCTGACCGGCACGGGCTTCGCGTTCCGGCTGGACCTGCTCGACGAGAAGGGCTGGCAGACGAAGACGATGGTCGAGGACGTCGAGTTCTCCGTCCAGTGCAACATCCGCGGCTGCCGCATCGCCTACGTGCCCGAGGCGGAGTATGCCGACGAGCAGCCCGTCACGGTCCATCACATGTGGCGCCAGCTCTGCCGCTGGGCGACCGGTTGCTGGCAGGTCGTCCGCCTGTACTTCGTGCCGTGGCTCTCGGCCCTCTTCGACCATTTCTCGTTCCGCCTCTTCGACAGCTACTTCGCCATGCTGACGGGACTTTCCGTCGCCTTCTTGATTCTGCTGTCCTTCGTGACCCTGGTGCTGCGCCTGATCTCGGGACGCGATCCACTCCTCGCGCTCTTCCTCTTCGCCTCCTCGATGGCGTTCGTCTCGCTCGTGAGCTGGGTCATGGCCTGCAGCGCGGTTCTTCTCTCGAACAAGAAGCGCCGTCCGCGCTGGTGGGCCGTGATGACCTTCCCCATCTTCTCGTTCGTCCTGTCCCTGACGGTCCTCTTCACCCTTGTCCACCCGACGAGGACCTGGAAGCCGATTCCTCACGGGAACTGAGTTATGGTAGACGCAGCCTGGCATGACGAGATCCGGCCGTTCATGACGGCCGTGGAGTACATCGGGACGTTCGCCGGCGCCATGTCCGGCGTGCGCCTCGCCTGCTACAAGCGCTTCGACTGGTTCGGCGCCTACGTGATCGGCTTCGTCACGGCCCTCGGCGGCGGCACGCTCCGCGACATCATGCTCGGGGTGACGCCGTTCTGGATGACGGCGCCAAGCTATCTCTTCACCACCTTCCTCGCCGTGGTCGCGGTCTGGCTCTTCGGACGCCGGTTCATCAGCGGCAAGATCACCTGGTTCATCTTCGACACGATCGCCATCTCCGTCTTCATGGTCATCGGCCTCGAGAAGTCGATCCGCATCGGCGTGGACCGCGGCATCGACAGCTTCGCCGACTGGTGGTGCGCGATCATCATGGGCGTCATCACGGCCGTCTTCGGCGGCGTCATGCGCGACATCTGCATCAACGAAGTGCCGCTCATCTTCCGCAAGGAGCTCTACGCGATGGCGTGCGCGGCGGGCGGACTCCTCTGGTACGTCCTCTACTGGTGCGGCGTGGAGGATCCCTTCGTGCGCTACATCGTCTCCGTCGTCGCGATTTTCGTCATCCGCGCCCTGGCGATCAAGTACCATCTCGGCGTCCCCGTGCTGACCGGACGGGGCAAGACCATTCACCTTCCGCACAAGAAGGAGGCCCATCATGACTGAGTTCAAGCTGTCCGACTCGTTCGGAACGGCACCGACGACGGCCCCGTTCACGCAAAGCGTCTCGCAGGGCGTCGCCTGGCACAACCTGCCCGTCACCCACACCTACACGCTTGGCCAGCTCCTGGACCAGACCATCGCGCGCTGCGGCGAGAACGACGCCGTCGTCTACGCTGACCGCGACTACCGGCTCACCTGGTACGAGTTCGGCGAGGAGGTCGACCGCCTCGCGCGCGGCCTCATGGCCCTCGGCGTGAAGCACGGCGAGAAGGTCGCGCTTTGGGCGACGAACGTCCCGCACTGGGTCGTCCTCATGTTCGCGACCGCCAAGATCGGCGCCATTCTCCTGCCGCTCAACATCCACTACAAGGAACACGAGATGGACTTCGCGCTGACCCAGTCGGACGCGGAGAACATCTTCATCATCTCCGGCTACCGCGACTGCGACTACGTCGAGGTGATGAACCACCTCGTTCCCGAGCTCAAGACCCAGCCGCGCGGCGAGCTGAAGAGCGCGCGCTATCCGCACCTCAAGCGCGTCATGTTCCTCGGCGGCGAGAAGCACCGCGGCATGTACTCGCTCA
>CAMEZU010000045.1 GCA_945947925.1 uncultured Verrucomicrobiota bacterium | reverse complement strand
TGAATGATGATCGGGTGTTGCTTGGTGATGGCGTCTCTGGCGGTGACGAACATGCCGCCTCCGTATTACGGTGTGTATGCGCAGGCGGTGGGGGCGCCGCTGGAAAAACAGCTCGAGTTCCTGTCGATGCCGCTTCGTGAGAACGTGCGCGGCAACTCGACCTACGTCAACACCCGGCGCTACCTGCTCGGTCCCGACAATCCGAACTTCCTGATGACGCCCGACGGCAGCGGGCTCGGCCAGGGCGGACGCATCGACGCGTCCGCCCTTGAGGTCCAGGCGAGGACGACCGAGAACGCCGCCGAGGCCGCACGGTGTCGGGCGCTTGCGGCGTGGCTGGGGAAGCCCGGTGCGTCAAGCCGACGCACCGACACGTTGAGCCCGCGGGCGGCGCTTCACGCGCGCGCGGTTGAGGCGATCGCTGCGGCCCGGACGATGCCGCATCCGCGGGTCTTCGCGACGGCGGCGGATTTCGCCGCGCTGAAGACGCGGGCGGAGAAGGACGCGCTCCTCAAGGCCGGCGTCGACCGCGCGATTGTGGCGGCGGACGACTGGCTCGGCAAGCCGACGGCGACCTACGGACTGGACGGCTACCGCCTCCTGGGCGTCGCGCGACAGGGCCTGCGTCGGATTGTTCTCGCAGCGTTCGCCTACCGGATGACGGGTGCGCGCAAGTATGCGACGGACGCCCTCGCCGAGATGAAGGCGCTGTGCGCGTTCCCCGACTGGAATCCGCGCCACACGATCGACCAGGGCGAGCTCGCCCTCGCCGTGGCGACGGGATACGACTGGACGTATGATGCGCTTTCTGCGGCGGACCGCGAGACGATCGCCGCGGCGCTTGAGAAGCACGCGCTCCGTGCGGACATTCCCTTCGCGGGCTGGACGCGTCTCCAGAACAACTGGGTGCAGGTCGTGGCGGCGGGACTGACCGCGACCACCGTGGCGCTGGCGGACCGGGACAGGGAGCTTTGCGCGGATCATCTCGCCGCCATCGCCGAGTGCCTGCCCGAGGCGGAGTCCGTGTGCGGACCCGACGGCGTCTACACCGAGGGACCCGGCTACTGGAACTACGGCATGAGCTTCAACGTCATTTGCCTCGACGTGATGAAGAAGGCCTTCGGACACGATTTCGGTCTCTCAGATGTGAAGGGTTTCAAGGAGACGGGCCTCTATCCGGCGCTGGTGACGGGTCCGTCCGGTTCCTGGTTCAACTACAGCGACAGCCACGGTTCGACCGGCAGTTCGTCGGCGGTCTGGTGGTACGCGCGTCGCCTCGCCATGACCGAAGCCGTGACGGAAGGCGAGGTTGCGGCGTTCAAGGAGATCTGCGCCGGCAAGACGAAGGAAATCCCCCGCACGCTGCCGTTCATCCTCTTCTGGGTCGGCGAAGACCTCGTGAAACCGAAACAATCCGCGCTTCCCGACGTCTGGGTCGGCGAAGACCTCGTGAAATCGAAACAATCCGCGCTTCCCGACGTCTGGGTCGGACAGGGGGAGATGCCAATCGGCATCGTGGCGGCCGATCGCAGCAATCGCGTCCATTCCTACCTTGCGATCAAGGGCGGGTCGCCGTCGTACAATCACGGACACGCCGACGCGGGCAGCTTCGTCCTCGACATGCACGGGCTGCGCTGGGCGTTCGACCTCGGCGCGGAGAAGTACGGCAAGGTCGAGGCGGCGATCGGCGGCAGCGGACTCTGGTCGCCGGAGCCGGACTCGAAGCGCTGGAGCGTCTTCCGTCTTGGTACGCAGGGACACAACACGCTGATGATCGGCGGCAAGGGACAGGATCCGCGCGGCTTCGCCACGCTGACGCGCGACGGTGATGCCGTTGTCGCGGACCTGACGTCCGTCTATCCGCAGGCCAGGAAGGTGGTGCGCCGCGTTTCCGTCGGTCGCCTGGACGCGCAGGTCGTCGATACGATCGAAGCCGCCCCCGGAACGGAAGTCCGTTGGGCGATGAATACCGACGCGGAAATAGGAGGAGACCCCGACCTCGGGGGCACGACTGTGACCTGCGCCAAGGCCGGCAAGCGGATTCAGGTCACCGCCGTTTCCGGTGACGGCATCTGGTCCGTCGGTTCCGCGCAACCGGAGAACGCTTGGGAGCAGCCGAATCCCGGAATGAAGCAACTGATCTACAAGGCGAAGGTCCCCAAGTCGGGCCACCTCGTGCTGACAGTGAGGCTCAGCACGTGGAATGCGATTAAATTTCCGAGTGGCTATCTGAGGAGGAGCGGGAACAGTTTGACTTCCCGCATGATCTTGACGGTCAGCGGGGGGAATGCGGAAGAGCGCAAGGAATTGTTTTGGGCATTGGATGGCTCATGGATTATGGTGGGGCGCCGAATCAATGATTGAGTTATACCAGATTTACAGACATACCCTGCAGACGGGGTGCGTGACTATCCTTGTGGTTTGTTCCATGGGACTGTTGGCGTGGTGTTCGTTCCGGGGGTTGCTAGGTATCATTCGCCAGGTGCCGGCTTCAGTTCGGGCTGGTATATTCGCACTCGCATTTGTCTCGATGATTTTCGCCCAGAAGTCCCCGAGAAGTCTTGGGGAGACTGGTGCAGTAACTATGCCTCAGACGACTTCCGGATTTGTCGCAGGTCTGTCCGAAGACGACGAGGAAAGTGTTGGCGGAGGAGGATTTCACTTCAGTGCGATTGAAAGGACGACAAATGGCGTAAGGCTGACAGTTTCAAAGGATACGCGATTCAAGTTCAGGGGTGGCGAGTTCGTCTTGCGCGGCACTCACGACTTGCAGAATGGCGAATGGTATGATTTGAGTGTCGTGAGGGATAACGGATGTTCGAATCAAGTTGTCGAAGTCAAAGCCGAGGATCTGCCTTTTGAAATGTCTCAGGAGTGTGCCTTTTTTGGAGCGGACGCTGAACTGGACAATCGTCTTCCACTACTTGATACTGACGGAGACGGTGTGACGGATGTTCAGGAAGAGGCCTGGGAAACTGATGCAAATCTGAGAGATTCCGACGGGGATGGGCTGGAGGACGGACAGGAGCTGTCGCTGGGGACTGATCCCTTGTCCGACGATACGGATGGTGATGGCGTCTGTGATGCCGAAGAGATTGCGGCAGGAACGGATCCGTTCTTTGCGCCTGTTGAACTACAGGTGCCAGACGGACCTCATTACGAGATGGTCGGAACAAACACGTACACGGACCTTCCAAAAATTCGCTCCGGGGAAGCTGGCCATGCCGTCCCGTCACTGGTGTCTGTAGCGCCAGACGAGATAAATGTGCCGGGCATCACGTATCATGAGAGCTGGAGCGACTCCTATTACCGAGAAGGTGCGGGTGCAAGTATCCGTGCGTTGCATACGGGACGGTTCGTATTCCAGATGAAGGAGGCGGATGACCGCGCGCATGTCTACATCAATGACATGGACCTTAGCGGAGCCTATTTGTCCGAGAAACCGGAGAATTCAACCGTCTTGATTGCGGGTCAGGTTGCACCGATAAGAGTCTCGACCGAGAATGACGGAGGTCCAGCCGAGCTTTCCTTCCTGAAGTGGGCGCATTACGAGCCGGTTCCGCGCATTGCTCTTGATGCCCGGTTCACGAAGAATACAATCCTGTTTGAAGCGCCATACAGAAATTCCCCTGGGGAATATGTTGGCAGGAGATCAACGAAGACGGTGCTTCGGATTGCGGCGAATGGAGGCCAGTTCGGTGGCCGGCTCAGACTTCTGCGGAATGACGGGGGGCGGTTAGCAGTCAATGGCATTATGGACTTTAATGATGATGGCGAGGTGATTCCTCCAGGGGCAACCTCTCGTGTATGGACCTATTCGTTTGAGGGGGTCATGGCAAGTAAAGACAGTGATGACTCCCAGATGATCTTATCATTTACAGAGTATTTCACAGGTGAAACCTTGGTCCAGACGGCGAAGGTAACCGTGGTGCAGGTGAAAATCTCAGCCGAAGCGTCGTTCCCATCTAATAAGGCGCGGCATGTATTTGGGCCTGCAGAACGAATTTCCTATTCATTGAATCCGGTCATTCGGAATGCGGAGTGGAATATCGGTGGAGATGTATATAAAGGACCTTCGTGTAAGGTCCTCATGCCCGCTTCTCATGCCTTTCTTGATGTTCAGGCTGCGGTTGGTTCTGATGTAAGTTTTAACACACGACTGATGGTTGTTGAGCCGGAGGAGAGTTTTGCAGTGCGTTTTCGAGCGGCAAGAGATGATGATTGGGAAAATCGCGGGCTAATCCCGCCAACACCAGGGACTGTTGCCGTTGGGCTGTGGACTGAGCTCGTGTTGAAGCCTAGTAATGTTTCGTTTGAGAATCTTATCGTGTATGAAGGCTTTTGCAGGGCCACAGATTTAACTGGTCGATTTGAGGGATTGGAGGAGGATTTTCCCGTTCATGACTCTCATCGGGGTGCTGGCAATGAGATTCCAGTGAGAGAAGGAAATGTGTGCGGAAATGATTTGGCTGCAGTCGCTTTTGAATCAATCGCCCCTCCTTGGGCGGCTGGTGGTTTTGTGTATCCTGTCCCAACCTATTGGCGAACTCAAGATGAAGAGAAGGGCCTTGATCTCAACTTAATGAAAGTGGAATCTGCGGAATACAGTTTTTCGCCCGACGGGACTCTTGCGGTGAGACGATTTGGCTGTAATGCAAGCCGGAGGATTGATGGGAATACTTCGGCTTGGAAGGAGGAACAATGAAGTCGCTTCTGTCGATTACTGTAGGACTGCTCGGCCTAGGACTGTTTGCAGCATACCCGACGCTCGAGCGGGCGAGGGAACTGTTCCCGTCGGGCCGGTTGCTTGGCGATGGGATGAATTACTCGTCGGACGACTATCGTTTGTTTGGCAATGATTTGTATGACGACGCGCTTCCGTCTGAAAGACAGCAGATGATGGAGTATCTGTTGTCTTCGATAACATCTACGCCTGTCGTCGTGTCGACGAATGTGAACGACGGCGGGGTCAAGGCGCGCACACTTCGAGGCTTGAGCCTTCGTGTCGCGAGCTTGATGGATAGCTTCGAGTCGTTTGAGACGAACGATGTTCGGTGTGCATGCGTTGCAGATTATCTTGGAACGGTTCGTCCGGTTGACGTCCCGCGCGATCTTGTCGGCCAGCGGAGCTTTGTGTTGAACGTGACGACAAATGAGTTCGGAGGAACGGTCGTGAGCAAGATGGATGATCCGCGCTACGACGAACGGCTTCTGCAGCGACGTGTCTATGATGCGAACAAGGGCGTTCAGGCCTATCGTAAGAGCCTCTTCCGCATGTGCGCCTACGCCGTTGCGGGAAACCGGAAGCGCATGTCGCCGTCCGACTTCGCGGCCTTTACGAACCGTCTTGTGACGGTCAGCGGGGCGAATGAGGAAGAGCGCAAGGAATTGTTTTGGGCATTGGAGGATTGATCATGAGGAATTTGATGAAGACGTCAGGTGTGGCTGCTGTCGCCTTCGCGACGGCACTGTGTGTCTCGGCCGAGGAGTTCAAGGCGGATCTGGTGATTTACGGCAGTTCGCCGGCCGCGGTTTCAGCGGCGATCAAGGCGACGGACATGGGGCTGAAGCCGATCATCGTCGCGCCGGCGCAGCATATCGGCGGACTCTCCGTCTCGGGCCTCGGCTTCACCGACTCGGGCAACACGTCCGCGATCGGCGGACTCGCCCGCGACTTCTACCGCCGCATCTACAAGGCGTATCAGAAGCCCGAGGCCTGGACATGGCAGAAGAAGGAGGACTTCAAGGCCGACGGACAGGACACGAAGGCGATGAACCACGAGGAGGGGACGATGTGGACCTTCGAGCCGCACATCGCCGAGCAGGTCTTCATCGACTGGATGGCCGAGCGAAAGGTCGACGTCCGCCGCGGCGAGTTCCTGGACCGGGGGAAGGGCGTGGTCAAGAAGGACGGACGCATCGTGTCCATCCGGACGCTCTCGGGCAACACGTATTCCGGCACGTACTTCATCGACGCGACCTACGAGGGCGACCTCATGGCGGCGGCGGGCGTGCCGTATCGCGTGGGACGCGAGGACTGCGCCGAGTTCGGCGAGCACTGGAACGGCAACCAGATCGGCGTCCTCCATCACAAGCACCATTTCCGCGACTGGAAGATCTCGCCCTACAAGGTGCCGGGCGATCCGTCGAGCGGACTCTGCGCCGAGGTCGATCCCGCGCCGCCGGGCGTGAAGGGCGTGGGCGACAAGCGCGTGCAGGCGTACTGCTACCGCCTGTGCCTGACGGACGATCCGCGCAACCGCATTCCGTTCGTCAAGCCGGACGGCTACGATCCCGCGCGTTACGAGCTCCTCGCGCGCTGCTATGCGAAGGGCTACAAGGAGACCTTTCAGAAGTTCGACCGCCTTGCGAACCACAAGACGGACACGAACAACCACGGTCCGCTGAACTTCGACTGGCTCGGCGGCAGCTACGAGTGGCCCGAGGCGAGCTACGCGCGCCGCGCGGAGCTCGCGAAGGCGCACAAAGACTACCAGATGGGCGTCCTCTACTTCATCGCGAACGATCCGTCGGTGCCGAAGAACGTCCGTGACGCGATGTCCAACTGGGGCCTCACCAAGGACGAGTTCGTCGACAACGGCGGCTGGTCGTATGAAATCTACGTCCGCGAGGGACGCCGCATGGTCGGCGAGTACACGATGACCGAGCACGACTGCCTCGGCGATCCGCGCCATCCCGCTCAGGGCAAGGCGTACGGTCCCGTCGGCATGGGCTCCTACAGCCTCGACTCGCACAACGTCCGCCGCTACGTGACGGCCGACGGCTATGTGCAGAATGAAGGCGACATCGAGGTCAAGCCGAAGACCCCGTACGGTATCGACTACGGCGCGATCGTGCCGCGCAAGGCGGACTGCGAGAACCTGCTCGTCCCCGTGGCGCTCTCCGCAACGCACATGGCATTCGGCTCGATCCGCATGGAGCCCGTCTTCATGCTCCTCGGCGAATCGGCCGCAACGGCCGCCGCCTTCGCGGCGCGTGACGGACGCGCCGTGCAGGACGTCGACTACGCCGAGCTGTCCGCGCGCCTCCGTGCCGACGGACAGGTGCTCGACCTCCCTGTCGATGCGGTGAACGCGTTCGTCGGCACGGCCGGGTCGGGTCATACGACGCCTGCGGCGTGCCGTCCGTTCGCGCTTGTGCAGGCCGGTCCCGACACGGGCGTCCTTGACTGGAAGTACTGCTCGGGCTATCAGTTCGCGGACACGGAGCTCTTCGGCTTCTCGTCCTCCCACATCAGCGGCTCGGGTTGCACCGACCTCGGCGATGTCCTCCTCCTCCCGTTCACGCGCGCGGCGGTGAAGCCGAACGGGAAGCTGCCGATGGACAAGTCCACCGAGGTGGCGAATCCCGGCTACTACGCAATCAACCTGCCGACCGAAGGCGTGACGGCGGAGATGACGGCGACGAAGCGCGTCGGCTACTACCGCTTCGCGTATCCGGCGGACAAGGTGCAGAAGCTGCTCGTCGACCTCCAGTACGGCATCGTCGTCTTCGGCGAGAACGGCATGACGAACCGCGTGCTTGCGTGCGACGCGAAGGTTCTGCCCGACCTCACCGGCGTGGAGGCGGGACTGCAGGTGACGTGCTGGACCACCCGCCGCTCGTTCGAGGCCGTCCGCTTCTCGCGTCCCGCGACGCGCGTCATCGAACTTCCGAAGACGAATCCGTGCGAGAAGGCGCCGCGCTATGTCTTCGAGTTCGCCCCGTCCGACAAGGCGCTCGAGGTGAAGGTCGCGCTCTCCACGACGGGCATCGAGGGCGCCTGGAAGAACATGGCGGCGGAACTTCCGAACTGGAACTTCTCGGTGATTCGCCAGGACGCGCGCGCGGAGTGGAACCGCTTGCTCTCGCGCATGAAGATGAAGGGTGACGCGAAGCAGCGGTCGCTCTTCTACACCTCGCTCTACCACGCGGCGGTCGGTCCCCACGACATCACCGATGTCGACGGCACCTACCGCGGTGCCGACGACAAGATTCATTCGGGCATCCACTACGGCGAGATGTCGCTCTGGGACACCTACCGCGCGGCGCATCCGTTCTACACGCTCGTGTATCCCGAGCTCGTCGACGGTTTTGTGAAGTCGATGGTCGCACAGAGCCAGGAGCAGGGTTATCTTCCGGTCTGGCCGCTCCGCGGACAGGAGACGGACTGCATGATCGGCAATCCTGCGGTCTCGGTGATCGCGGACGCGTACCTCAAGGGCTTCCGCGGCTTCGACGCCGAGGCGGCCTGGACCGAGATCGTGAAGTCGCTCGAGAATCCGCGCCCGAACTCCCGCGTTGATCTTGCGAACACATACGGCTACTTCCCGCTCGACCTCGTGAAGGTCGAGTCCGGCGCGATGACGCTTGAGGACGCGATCAACTGCGACGGCGCGGCGAAGCTGGCGGCGGCGCTCGGCAAGACGAAGGAGGCCGCGCACTACGCGAAGCGCGCGCAGAACTACCGCAACCTCTTCGACGCGGAGACGGGCTTCATCCGCGGACGCAAGACGGACGGTTCCTGGCGCACGCCGTTCGATCCGCTCCGCATCTGCAACGCCTACCGTCTCGGCGGCGACTTCACCGAAGGCAACGCGTGGCAGTATCTCTGGCTCGTGCCGCACGATGTCGACGGCCTCATTTCGCTTTTGGGCGGACGCGAGAAGTTCCTCGCGAAGCTCGACGAGCTCTTCGCGCTCCCGTCCGAACCTGAAGGTCAGCCGAAGCTCCTCGACGTCACGGGCCTCATCGGACAGTACGCGCACGGCAACGAGCCGAGCCAGCACATCGCCTTCCTCTACGCGCTCGCGGGCCGTCCCGGACGGACGCAGGAACTCGTGCGTGAAGTCTGCGACACGTTCTACTCGCTCGAGCCGGACGGCGTGTGCGGCAACGAGGACAACGGCCAGATGAGCACGTGGTACCTCTTCGCGACGATGGGCTTCTATCCCGTCGATCCGGCGAAGGGCGAGTACGTCCTCGGCGCGCCGCAGGTCGCCGAAGTCGAGGTGACGCTGCCGAAGGGCAGGAAGCTGACGATTAAGGCGAACGGTCTCTCGGAGAAGAACAAGTACGTGAAGTCCGTGACCTGGAACGGCCAGCCGGTGACCGGTCCGACGATCCGCCACGCCGATCTCGTGAAGGGCGGCACCCTCGCCTTCGAGATGACCGACAAGCGTCCCTAACTCAGCCCCTCGTAGACGCGAGGGTCCCCATCGCGTGAGAAAAGATGTCCAAAATTCCACTCCTGGTTCTGACAACCCTTGCCGTCACCTTCGCAGCCTTGGCCGTGGCGCCGGACCACGCGTGGGTCTGGCGGCGGTCGGGGGCAAGCGGGAACGCGCCCTTCGACGGCAAGACGATCGAGCTGCGTCACAACGACGCGCAGGACTGGTCGCTCAACTGCTTCCGCCGGATGCCGGTGAAGACGGGCGACCGGTTCGTCTTCACCTTTGCGTCCGAGTCGCTCGCCGGCTCGAAAGGAACGATGACGGCTTCCGCCGTCACGCGGCGCGCGGACGGTGAGGTCGTGAACTGGCTGTATGCGCCCGTTTCGGTGTCCGCCGGCGAGAAGGGTCACGTCGAGTTCGTGGTGCCGCCGGGCGTCACGAGCGTCGAGCCGCGCTTTACGGGCGAGGGACCGATTGCGGCGCGGCTTTCGCAGGTGGTGTTCGAGGCGAAGGGAAACGTGTGCGGCGCGGACCTGCCGACCGAACCTGTGACGGTGGCGAACGCGCGGCTTGCCGTGTCCGTCTCGCCGGTTGACGGGGCTCTCGCCGTGACGGACCGCCGGACGGGCCGCGTCTGGATCCCGGCGGATCTCGCCGGCGTCTCGCGTCCGCTGGTGACGCGCCTTGTGCGCCGGGACGCGGCGACGGTCGAGGTCGGGCTCCTTGATCCGTCGGACCTCGCGCCGTACGTCGCGACCTTCCGCCTGGAGGAGGGCGAGATTGCCGTCACGGTGGACGCACAGAGGGAGGCCGAGTCGACCTCCCCTCCTTCGGGGGTGATGCGCGGCAACTTCGACTACCCGGCGGCGTTTGCGACGCGGAAGGGCGATCGGGTCATCGTGCCGATGAACGAGGGCATCGGATTTCCGGCGGACGAGCCGCCGAAGACGGGACTCTGGCACGAGGGGATGAATTCGGGACACGGACTCTGCATGGCGTTCTTCGGCGTCGTGGAGGACCAGACGGGCGCAGGCTGGATGGCGCTCGTGGAGACGCCGGACGATGCGGCGATGAACGCGCGGCCGGACCGGACGGGACTCCTGGTGGCGGGTCCGTCCTGGGAGCCGTGCCGCAGGGCCTTCGGCTACGCGCGGAAGATGCGCTACGTCTTCTTCGACGCGGGCGGACACGTCAGGATGGCGAAGCGGTATCGTGCGTACGCGAAGGCGAAGGGGCTGCTCGTCACCTTTGGCGAGAAGGCGAAGACGCGTCCGCGCGTCACGGACATCTGCGGCGCGCCGAACCTGTGGATCACGGGTTGCAAGGACGCGGAGGGACTGCAGGTCGTCGACGACTTCCATCGCGCGGGGTGGACGAATCTTCTCTGGAGCGCGGGCGGGTCGCCGGCGTTCGTGACGAAGCTCGCGCAGATGAAGGGGATGCTGGTCGGGCGCTACGACATCTATCAGGACATCATGGATCCGAAGCATCGGGAGGAGGTGCGCTGGTGGCATTCGGACTGGGTGACGGAGGCGTTTCCGCACGAC
>CAMEZU010000044.1 GCA_945947925.1 uncultured Verrucomicrobiota bacterium | reverse complement strand
GCGCCGGTGCACTCGCCGGTGCTGGCGCACTGCCGTCTGCTGAAGCAGCACTTCGGCGACGACATCAAGGTCGTCTTCATCGGCCCGTGCGCGGCGAAGAAGAACGAGGCGGACCGCTCGCCTGACGAACTCGCGCTCGCCGTGACGTTCGCGTCGCTCGAGCAGTTCTTCGCCGAGCGCGGCCTCGATCCCGCGCGTTGCGCCGAGGCGGAGCTTGCGCTCGGTCCCGCGTCGGAAGGGCGCTTCTATTCGGTCGAGGGCGGCATGAACGACACGCTGCGCGACGGGACGGACCGCGTGCGCTACGTTTCCGTCTCCGGGCTCGACGGCCTTCGCCGTCTCCTGTCGGTTCCGCCGCCGCCGAAGGAATCCGACGCGCGTCCGGTCTTCATCGAGTGCCTGGCCTGCCCGGGCGGCTGCGTGAACGGTCCGGCCATGAAGGACGGGGCGGCGAGCCTGGAGACGCTTCTCGCGACGGATGCGATGGCGCCGATCCGCGCCTCGACCGTCGATTCGCCTTGCGGCGGCACCGTTTACCGCCCCGAGTCCGTGCCGAGAAAAGGCCACGTCGAAATCGAGATTGCCGAGGCCCTCGCGCGCATCGGCAAGTTCACGAAGTCGGACGAGGTGAACTGCGGCGCGTGCGGCTACGAGTCCTGCCGCGCCTTCGCCCTCGCCATGCTTGACGGCAAGGCCGAGGAGGCGATGTGCCACACGTACCTGAAGCAGAATTTCCAGCGGACCTCGAACGCGCTCATCAAGTACATCCCGGCGGGCGTCGTGCTGGTCGGTCCCGGCGGCGCGATTCTTGAGTGCAACCGGCAGTTCGCGGAACTGGTCGGAGCGGTCGGCGAATTCGACGCGCTCGGCGGGTCGCTCGGGGGCATGGACGTCGGCGTCCTGCTGCCCGAGTACGCGGCGCTCTTCACCGGCGCGCTCGAGCACGGCAGCGAAATCGAGAAGTTCCGTCAGCCGCTCAAGGACCGTCTCATCAACATCAGCGTCTTCTCGATCGCGAAGGGCGAGTCCGCGGGCGCGGTGCTGCAGGACGTGACGCGGAACGAGTTCCAGCGCGAGCAGATCGCGGCGAAGGCGCGCGACGTCATCCAGAAGAACGTGAAGACCGTCCAGGAAGTCGCCCGCCTCTTCGGCGAACACATCGCCGAGACGGAGATCATGCTGAACGAAATCGCCGGGTCCTACGAGTCGAAGACCGTCGGCGTGAGCTACAACGGAGGCGACAGCGATTCGTACCTCAATGGCTGAAGAGCTCTTCATAGAAATGGAGTGCGCCCAGTTCACGAAGACGGGTCAGGCCGCCTGCGGGGATGACGTGCGCTTCCTGACCGTGGAGAAGGAGAATCGGTACATTGCGGCCCTCTCGGACGGACTCGGCAGCGGGGTGAAGGCGCACGTCCTCTCGAACATGACGACGACGATGGCGCTCCGCTTTCTGCAGTCGAACCTGCCGACGCTGGAGTCCGTCGAGATCATCATGGATTCCCTGCCCGTGTGCGAGGTCCGCAAGATCAGCTACGCGACGTTCACGCTCTTCGACTTCGCCCTCGGCGGCTTCGCGAAGATCCTCGAGATGGGCAATCCCGGCTACATCCACCTGCGCGGCACGGACGAGATCAAGCCCGTCAGCGAGCGCAAGGTGCTGAGCGCGCATTGGCCGGACCGCGGCGTGCGCGAGTGCGAGGCGGACCTCCGGGCGGGCGACCGCATCATCTTCTGTTCCGACGGCGTCACCCAGGCGGGCCTCGGCGAGCGCAGGGACATGAAGCTCGGCTGGCGCCGTTCGGGCGTGCTCAAATTCGCGCAGGAGAAAATCGCGGCCGACCCCGGCATCTCCGCCCGCGACCTCTCGCAGCAGATCGCCGCGACCTCCGTCGCCATCACGCACGGCGTCTGCCGGGACGATGTCTCCTGCGTCGTCGTCTACCTCCGCCACCCGCGCGTCATGCGCATCCTGACGGGTCCGCCGTTCCGCAAGGAGAACGACGCGGAATACGCCCGCCAGGCGAACCTCGGCGAGGACCACGTCGTCATCTGCGGCGGCACGACGGCGAACATCCTCGAGCGCGAGCTCGGCACGCCCGTGAAGATCACGCTCGCCGACATGCGCGCGGCCGGGGCGCTTCCGCCGGTCGGGCGCGTCGCGGGCGTCGGTCTCGCGACCGAGGGCATCCTGACCCTGGGACGCGTCCTTTCCGCGCTGGAGGAGCGCCGTCCCCCGGAACGCGAACCCGCGGCCGCGCGGGCGATTCTCGAACGCATGATGGGTCACGACCGCATCGAGTTCGTCGTCGGGACGAAGGTCAACGAGTGCCATCAGGATCCGAACATCCCGCAGGACCTCGAGCTTCGCCGGAGCGTCATCCGCCGGATAGCGTCCGTCCTTGAAAAGGACTACCGCAAGATCGTCAAGCTGAATTTCTACTAACACCACAATACGACAACACTATGGACAAAGTCACCGTCGAAATCTGTTGCGGCACCGCCTGCTACCTGCTGGGCGCCGCCCGTCTCATGGAACTTGAGGCGAATCTGCCCGAAGAACTGAAGGGCAAGGTCGAATTCGAGGCAAAGGCCTGCCTCGGCATGTGCAACGACGACAGGCTCGGCGGGGCGCCCTACGTGCGCGTCAACGGATCCGAGGTGATCGCCAATGCGACGCCCGACGCCGTGCTCGCGCGCATCCGCACCTTGCTTGAAATGGAGGACCTGTAAGATGAATCAAGCCGCCCAGTACATCCGTCGCGAACTGGCGATCCGCCTCGTGCGCGCCTTTGACGCGGGAACGCTCAGGGACGAGATCGACAACATCCCCGTGAAGCTCCGTCCGAAGAACGAGCCGAGCTCGCGCTGCTGCATCTACCACGACCGCGCGGTGCTGAAGTACCGCCTGATGGCGCTTCTCGGCTATTCGATCGAGGACGAGAGCGACGAGGCGAAGACGCTCGCGTCGTATCTTGACGACGTCGTCCGCGACGTCGCCGAAGGCAAGGACCCGTATGCCGGGCTCGAGCACAAGATGGCGCCGCTTTCGGTGTGCGGACCGGCCTGCTCGGGCTGTCCGGACGCGAAGGTCGTCACGACCGAGAACTGCCGCGGCTGCTTCGCGCGACCCTGCATGTACAACTGTCCGAAGAAGGCGGTCTCGATCGTCGGCGGACGCAGCGTCATCGACCAGTCGCTCTGCATCAAGTGCGGCAAGTGCGTGGCGGCGTGTCCCTACCACGCGATCGTCAAGACGACCGTGCCGTGCGAGGACGCCTGTCCCGTCGGCGCGATCAAGAAGAACGAGTTCGGCGTCGCGCAGATCAACTTCGAGAAGTGCATCTTCTGCGGCAAGTGCTTCAACCAGTGTCCGTTCGGCGCGGTGATGGAGCGCTCGCAGCTGATGGAGATTCTCCTCGCGATGAAGAAGGGCGAGAAGCTCGTCGCGATGGTCGCCCCCGCGGCCGCGAAGCAGTTCCCCGGCACGATCGAGCAGCTGCTCACCGCCTGCAAGAAGGCCGGCTTCGCCGAAGTGATGGAAGTCGCGCTCGGCGCCGAGAAGACGACGCGCCACGAGACGGCGGAGTTCGTCGAGCGCTACGAGAAGGATCCGAAGATGATCATGACGACGAGCTGCTGCCCCGCCTGGGTCAACCTCGTCGCCAAGCACATGCCCGAGTTCATCGACAAGGTTTCGCTGACGCCGAGTCCGATGGTCTACTCGCGCGAGCTCATGAAGGAGAAGGACCCGACGCTCAAGACCGTGTTCATCGGTCCGTGCGTCGCCAAGCGCTCCGAGGCCCGCCGCAAGGACGTCGACTTCGTCCTGTCCTTCGAGGAGCTCGGCGCGATCCTCGCCGCCCGCGACATCGACGTGATGAGCTGCGAGGCCTATCCGCTCGAGCGTCCCGCCGAGGCGACCGCCCGCAACTACTCCCACAGCTGCGGCGTCACCGAGGCCGTCATCGCCGAGGCGATGTCCCGTACGCCCGACTTCAAGCTCAACTCGAAGCAGATCAACGGCATCGACAAGAAGTCCGTCGCGATGATCCGCCTGCACCTCATGGGCAAGATCCCGACGAACTTCCTCGAGGTCATGGCCTGTCCGGGCGGCTGCGAGAACGGCCCCTGCTCCTTGCGCTGACGGCTATGAAGGGACGCTTCATCACATTCGAGGGCGGCGAGGGCTGCGGCAAGTCGACGCAGGTCCGCCGCCTCAAGGAGGCCCTGGAGGCCGAGGGACACGAGGTCCTGCTGACCCGCGAGCCCGGCGGCACGCGTCTCTCCGAGCTCATCCGCGGGCTTCTCAAGGACGAGCGCGAGGATCCGCCGTGCGACCGCGCGGAGCTCCTCCTCTTCCTGGCGGCCCGCGCGCAGCTCGTGCGGAACGTCATCCGTCCGGCACTCGACGCCGGCACCTGGGTCGTGAGCGACCGCTTCAGCGACTCGACGTTCGCCTATCAGGGGTACGGACGCGGTCTGCCGCTGGACGTCCTCCGCCTCGCGAACGACTTCGCCTGCGAAGGGCTCAGGCCCGATCTCACGGTCCTTCTCGACGTGGACACCGAGACGAGCCGGGCCCGCCTGCGCAAGCGCGAGGCCGCGACCAACACGACGGCGGACCGCATCGAGCAGGCCGGGGACGCGTTTCACGCGCGGCTTCGGCAGGGCTTCCTCGAGATGGCCGCGCAAGAACCGAACCGCATCGTCACCATCGAAGCCTCCGGCACGCCGGACGAGGTCTGGGAGAAGGTATGGAAGTCGCTGACGCCTTTGCGCTGATCTCCCGCGCGATTGCGACAGGACACGCCGCGCACGGGTATCTCGTGTGCGGAGACCTGCGCGGCCAATGCGACCGGCTGACGGACCTTGTGCTCGGCCAGCTCTTCCCCGACCAGCCCGAACAGGCCGCGAACCATACGCATCCCGACATCGCCTGGCTCGAGCCGGAAGGGAAGCGGCGCATCATCACCGTCGAGTCCATGCGTACGCGCATCGTCGAGCCGATGGCCACCACCGCCTTCTCCGGCGGCTGGAAGGTCGGCGTCATCGTCGGGGCGGACCGCATGGAGGCGCCGACGGCGAACGCCTTCCTGAAGACGCTCGAGGAGCCGACGCCGAAGACGCTCTTCCTTCTCCTGACGGACGCGCCCGACGCGATTCTCCCGACGATTGTTTCGCGCTCGCAGCGCATCGACCTGCCGCTCTCGGAAGGCGTGCTGGAAGGGGATCCCTATGCGGCGATCGAGGAGATCTTCACCTCGTCCGTTCCCGACGGCGTCTTCGAGAAGGCGTGCGTCGGCAAGCGCCTCGCGGAAATCCTCGGCGAGGTTAAGGACGCTGCCGAGGACGAGGACGTCGCGCTCGTGCGCAAGGCGTTCTTCAAGACGCTGCTCAGCTTCGTCCGTACGTGGATGGTCGAGAACCGGCTTCCCCTCTACCAGGCCTTCCGCAACGTCGAGGCCGTCGAGGAGGCGTATCGCCAGAGCGAACGATCGATGAACGACGAGGCCGTTCTCTGTCATCTGGCGGACAGGATGACGTTTCCGAAATGAAATTCGCGCTGTCCACGAACTGGTGCAACCGCCGCCTGGAGTCCGGCGAGGAAATCGCCGACACGGCGCTCGCCCTCGGCTTCGACGAGCTTGAGCTCGGCTTCCATACGACCGAGGCGCAGGTGGCCGGCTTCAAGGCGCGGCTGGACCGGATCCGCGTCGGCAGCATCCACGCCTTCTGTCCCGTCCCGATCTCTGCGCCCCAGGGCTATCCCGAGCTCTATGCGCTCGCCAGCCTCGACGAGGATGCGCGCGCACTCGCCCGCTTCCACGTGACGCGGAACGTCGCCTTCGCGTCCGAGATGGGCGCGCGCACGGTCGTCCTGCACGCGGGACGCGTGCCGTTCGCGACGTTCTTCAACCGCGGCTTCTCTTCGGCTACGCTTCGTCAGGCGCTGGAGGACGCGAAGGGCGACCTCGCCGACAGGCGCTATGCGAAGCTGCTCGCCAAGGCCCGGACGACGCGCCGGGAGCGCGGGCTTCGCTACCTCGAGGTCTTCAAGGCCGAACTCGACCGGCTCGTCCCCGTCCTCGAAAAGCACGGCGTCGTCCTCGCCCTCGAAAACCTGCCGTACTACGAGGGCTTTCCGGACGAGGAGGAAATGACGCAGCTCGCCGAGACCTTCAAGGGCGCCCCCGTCCAGGCCTGGTTCGACACCGGGCATCACCGCGTCCGCGACAGGCACGGCTGGCTGTCCGCCGCCGACTTCCAGGCTGCCCGACAAGCGGACGGTCGGACGGTCTTCAGGGGAATGCACCTGAACGATGTCGTCGACTATCACGACGACCATCTGCCGCCGGGACAGGGGAAGGTGGACTTCGCGGCCCTGGCGGACCTGGCGCGCTCGGTCGAGCACGTCGTCCTGGAGCCCCATTCGGGCGTCAGCGAGACGGACCTGGCGCAGGGGCTCGCCCACGTGCGCGGTCTTTGGGAAGGAGGAAGGCAATGAGGAACGGCGACAGGCCCGCAATGGCGGCCGTCCTGCCCTATGCGATCTGGATGGGGCTTCTTTTCGGACTGCCGGCGACGGCGGAGTGCTATGCCGTCAGGACGGCCCTCACGGTGGCGGCGATTTCCGTTGCCGTGCGCTACGGGGCGGACGCGTTCGCCCCCTGGTGGTCCGCGCAACGGGCGCGCGGTCCGATCCTGTGGGGACTCGGAATCGGACTCCTCGTCTGCTTCCTCTGGATCTTTCCCGAGCGCTTCGCCCTCTATCGCGACTTCAGCCTCCTGGGCGCGCTCGGCCTCGGCGGCGGTGCGTCCGACGCGGCCTCCCCGTACGATCCCGCCGTCTGCGGCTGGCCCCTGACGCTTGTGAAGCTGATCGGCAGCGCCTTCGTCATCGCGCCCGTCGAGGAACTCTTCTTCCGCTCGTTTCTCTACCGGTGGCTCCAGAACAGCGACTGGACGAAGGTCGACTTGCGCCGCTTCGACGGGTCGGCCTTTCTCTGGATGGTCGGACTCTTCGCCCTCGAGCACCATACGCGCCTCGCCGCCGGCGCCATGGCGGGCGCCTTCTACGGCTGGCTTGCGATCCGCAAGGGCGTCGGATCGGCCGTCATCGCCCACGTCACCACGAACCTCCTCCTCGGCCTTTACGTGATCCTGAAGGGCCAGTGGGGCTTCTGGTAACCTCCATCTCTCCGCTCGCGTGACTGCGGCGTTGTGCTATAATTATCTTATGAACTGGACGATTAAGTTGGTGGCGGCGGCGCTGATGGCGTACGTCGGAACGGCCTGGGCTGACGTTTCGCTCGACGGTACGTGGGACTTTCGGTTTGAGGAGGACAAGATCCTCGAGACGGCGGGCGACGCCGGGTTCTCGGCGACCGACCGAATGACCGTGCCGGGCTGCTGGGATACCATGCCCCGCTGGTATATGAAGCACGGCACGGGACTCTACCGGCGCACGTTCACCCTGGAGAAGCCGCTCAAGGACGCCGTGCTCGTCGTCGATGGCATGGGCATCCGGGCGCGGTTCGAGGTTGACGGACGCGACCTCGGAACCCATCCGTATCCGTACGCCCGCCTCGAGCTTCCCGTCGGTCCGCTTGCGGCCGGCGAACACACGGTCTTCGCCGCCGTCGACAACGTGATGGAATGGCCGCGCGTGAAGCTGGCGCGTCCGTACTACGATTTCTATTTCTACGGCGGCTTCTACCACGGCGTGAAAATCGTCGAGCGCCAGCCGAAGGTCTTCGTGCGCACGCTCGACTACAGGACGGGCGAGATCGAGATCGAGGTCGAAGGGCGGGGAACGGAACGCCGTTTCGTGCCGAATTTCAAGCTCTGGTCCCCGGAGGAGCCGAACCTGACGACGATTGAGGTCGCGGGACGTCCGGTGCGTTTCGGCATCCGACAGGTCGAGGCGCGCGACCGTCGGATCTACCTGAACGGACGCGAAATCTTCCTGAAGGGCTTCAACCGGCACGAGTCGGAGATGACAAGCGGCTCGGCGACGTCCGAGACGCTGATGCTCCAGGACCTCCAGCGGCTCAAGGCCGCCGGCGGCAACTTCATCCGCGGCGCGCACTACCAGCAGTGCGAGCGCTTCCTCGACCTCTGCGACGAGATGGGCGTGCTCGTCTGGGAGGAGTCGCTCGGCTGGGGGAACGGACAGGACTACGTGAACGGGAAGTTTCCCCCGAACGAACTGAAGGATCCCGAGTTCTGCGACCTACAGGTGCATCAGACCCGCGAAATGGTGCGCGCGAGCTTCAATCACCCGTCTGTCATCATCAGCGGCTTCCTCAACGAGTGCAACAGCCGTCTTCCGGCCTGCAAGACGCTTGTCGACCGCCTGATTGAGACCGTCCGCGCCGAACGGACGGGTCGCCTCGTGACGTTCGCCTGCAACATCTGCAGCGAGGACATCTGCTGCGAAAACGTCGACCTCGTCTCCTTCAATGCCTATCCCGGGACGATTCCGATGGAGCCGGGTACGCCGAAGATGCTGAAGGACAGCGTCTCCCGGGCGTTCACGAAGCGGATCTCCGACTTCCGCAAGCGCTATCCCGACAAGCCGATCATGGTCTCCGAGTCCGGCGTCGGCGCAGCCTACGGAGCGCACGATCCGAACGCTTCGACGCTCACCGAGGAGTTCCAGGACGAGTACCTGAAGGACATCTTCGAGACGCTCTGGGCGAATCCCGACTGCGTGGGCTTTTCCATCTGGCAGATGAATGACGGACGGACGCGCGAACGGTTCGATCCGAAGGCCGTCTCGTCGTTCTTCGGCGGTTCGCTCGCGGGCGTCTTCGACCAGATGCGCCGTCCGAAGATGAGCCTGGCGACGGTGCGCGACTACTTCACGAATCGCACGCCGGCCAGTCTTGGCCAGGGGCGCTGACGGCGTGCGTTCTATTTTTTCTCACGAACGTCTTGCTCTTTGATACAATAGGACGGTTCATATTATCACGGGGGAAATCTTATGACGAAGAAGGTGATGCTGGCGGCCGGTCTTGCGGCGGTTGCCTTTGGTGCGGCGCGGGCGGAGTACGCTCCGGAGCCGTGGAATCTTGCGGCGCGGCAGAAGTTCGCCGAACAGCGCTTCGGCATCTTCATCCACTGGGGACTCTATGCCAACTATGCGCAGGGCGAGTGGTATCAGCAGAACATCGGCATCGACACCGAGACCTACGGACGGATGAAGGACGGCTTCTGCCCCTCGAAGTTCGACGCGAAGGAGTGGGTGCGCGTCTTCAAGAACGCCGGTGCGAAATACGTGACGATCACTTCGCGTCACCACGACGGCTTCTCGCTCTGGCCGACGAAGGTCGACGACGGGTATAACATCATGGAGACGCCGTTCAGGCGCGACATCCTCGGCGAACTCGCCGAGGCGTGTCACGAGGCCGGCCTGCAGCTCAACTTCTACTATTCGCTGATGGACTGGCACCGCAAGGACTATCCGGCGGGAAGGGTCGCGCAACGCTGCCTCGGCAAGCAGAAGGGCGACTACGCGAGCTACAAGAAGTTCATGATCGCGCAGATCGGCGAGCTGATCGACAGCTATCATCCCGGCAACATCTGGTTCGATGGCGAATGGGAGCACGCCGAGCATCAGGCGGACGGCACGTGGAAGCGCACGCTCGACTGGGAGTTCGACGACATCTACGACTTCATCCATTCGAAGAAGACGCTCGTTGCGAACAACAATCACCAGCCGATCCGTCCGAAGGAGGACCTTCAGCTCTTCGAGCGCGATCTGCCAGGTGAGAACACCGACGCGGGCTTCTCGGCGAACCAGCCCGTGACGAAGGACCGTCCGATCGAGCAGTGCGACGTCATTCAGAGCAACGTCTGGGGCTACCGCATCAACGAGCGCAAGTTCCGCACGCCCGAGGAGGTCGTCGCCATGGTCGCCCGTGCCGCGGCAAAGGGATCGAACCTCCTCATGAACATCGGCCCCGACGGCTCGGGACGTCTTCCGGCGAAGGCGGTTGAGACGATGGAGAAGGTCGGCGTCTGGTTCGCGGCGAACGGCGAGTCCATCTATGCGACGGACGGTTGTCCGATCGCGCTCGGGAAGAAGGTCGTCTCGACCCGCAAGGGGAACGTCCTCTACCTCCACTTTCTCGATCCGTCCGCCAGCGAGATTTCCTTCAGGCTCGACGGCACGCTCGAGAGCGTGAAGCCCCTCGCCGTCACGACCGGCTCGGCCACTGCGACGCGCGCCCCCGACGGCAAGGTCGTCGTCAAGGTGACGCGCCCCGCGGACTCGTCCTTCGACTTCGTGGTGAAGTGCGTCGTCCAGTGACGCACAAGACTGCCCGCGAGCCCTCCCACTCCTGGCAGGAGTTGAGAAGGTTTCGAAGGTTGAGAAGGTTAATCAGGCATCAAGGGTAAGACCGCCCTCACTGCGGGCCTGAAGGGCTGCCGAGGCTGAATCAGGCGCCGAGCGTGGCTGCGGACTTGCCGCTGGCGATTGCGCGGACGACGAGCGAGGCGCCGGCGGCGCAGTCGCCGACGCAGAGGATGTTGCGCGCGGGATCGGAAACGAGTGCCGTGCGCGGTGTCTGGGCGAGGGCGAGCTGCTTGACGATCGGGTGATCGGTCGGCACGCCGGTGAAGCCCATCGCGAGGAGGACGAGGTCCGCCTTGATGACTTCCTTCGTCTTCGGAACGGGCGCGAACTTGAGCGGACGGCCCTCGGACGAGAACTCCCAGTCGACGGTCTCGACCTCGACGCCCTCGACCTTCCCCTTGCC
>CAMEZU010000043.1 GCA_945947925.1 uncultured Verrucomicrobiota bacterium | reverse complement strand
GGGCGTCGTGGAGCGTCTTGCGGACGCTGCCCGGGCCGGCGAGGAGCTTCAGGAAGTAGGCCTCGACCTTGTCCGCAAGGACGGTCTTCGTGAGGTCTGTGCCGAAGATGGACGCGTTCGCGAGGATTTCGCGCAGCTGGCCCTTGTACGAGGACGGGTCGTTCCAGGCGATGCCCGCGAGCTTCGCCTGCAGGTCGTCCTTGAGCGGATCGGCGGAAACCTCCATCGCCTCGCCCGCGTCGTTGACCGCGAGGAGGTAGCGCATCCAGCCTGCGAGCGCGAGCGGGAGGGCGACGAGCGTGCCGAGGTCGCGGCCCGTGGCGAGATAGCTCTTCACCGTCTCGCCGAAGCGGATGCCGACCTTCTGCGACGTGTCCGTCGCGATGCGGCGCGGATCGTCGGGCATGAAGACGTTCGGCAGACGCTCGTTCACAACCTCGTCGATGAACGCCTTCGGGGAGAGAATCTTCGGATCGACGACGACCGGAAGGCCCTCGACGTAGCCGAGGCGCTTCACCAAGGCGACGATGTCCGCATCCTGCATCTCCTTGCAGATGAGCGTGTAGCCGAGGAGGCAGCCGTACATCGACATCGCGGTGTGGAGCGGATTGAGGCACGTCGTCACCTTCATCTTCTCCGTGTTGTTCACCGTGTCGCGGTCCGTCATGTACACGCCCACCTGCTCGAGCGCGGGACGTCCGTTCGGGAAGCGATCCTCGACGACGAGGTACTGCGGCTTCTCGGCGTTGACGAACGGGGCGATGAACGTCTTCTTCGAGGTGACGATCGGCTCCATGCCCTCGATGCCGGCCTTCTTGAGCTCCGCCTCCACCATCGGATGCGGACGCGGCGTGATCTTGTCGATCATCGACCAGGGGAAGGAGACGACGGATTCGTCCTCGACGTAGGCGAGGTACTCCGCCGGCGCGAAGCCGTTCGCGACCCAGGCCTTCGCCATCTCGACGACGGACGCCTTCAGCTTCTCGCCGTTGTGCGAGCAGTTGTCCATCGACACGACCGCCATCGGCAGCTTCCCGGCGTTGAAGCGCTCGAGGAGAAGCGCCGCGACCACCGCCATCGCGTGGCGGCTCGACTCGGGACCCTCCTTCATGTCCGCCTCGACCACGGGCAGGAACGCGCCGTCCGGCTTGCGGAGCTGGTAGCCCTTCTCGGTGATGGTGAACGAGAGCATCTTGAGCGACGGCGCGCGGAAGATGCGCTTCAGCTCGGCCTTCGCCTCAGGATCCGCGAAGTTCGCCTTCACGCCCTTCGCGACGCCCGCGAGGATCTCCTTCGTGACCGTACCGTCGGGATTGAGGAGCACGTTCAGCGTCAGGTTGTCCTGCGCCGTGTAGATCTGGTCGATGATGTCGAAGTCGAACGTGTCGCACGCAACGATGCCCGTCTTCGCAAGGCCCGCGTTCAGGAGGCGCTGGCTCAGCGAGCCGATGAAGCCGCGGAAGATGTTGCCCGCGCCGAAGTGCACCCACTCGGGGGTCGCCTCGGTCTGCGCGCGCATGGCGGCGATGTCGAAGGAAGGAAGCGTCACGCCGGCCTTGGTCCAGCCCGCGACGTCGGAAACGAGAGAGTTCAGGGAAAGTTTCATGCCCCTATTATAGCGCAGGACGGACGAAGATGCCACCTCAAAAGCGTGCGATCAGGTCCGACGGACGATTCCTTAAAAGCAGGAACGGCGGCCCGAAAGCCGCCGTTCCCCTTCGCCGCGCGGGCGTTCCGGCTTATTCGCCGAACGCGCAGTCGAGGGCGTCGCTAATCATGTCCGTCGCCTCCTCGAGGTCCTCTTCCTTGAGGACGAGCGGCGGGAGGAAGCGGACCACGTTGCCGCCCGCGGTGAGGGCGAGGATGCCCTGCTCCTTGAGCGCGTCCACGACCGCCTTGGGATCGCCGTCGACGACAAGGCCGAGCATAAGGCCCTTGCCGCGGACCTCGAGAAGCCGGTCGTACTGGTCGACGAAGCCCTGCAGCGCCTCCTTGAAGAGCTGGCCGACCTCGGTCGCGCGGGCGAGAAGGCCCTCCTCCTCGATGACCTGGATCACCGCGAGCGCGGCGGCCGCGGCAACCGGGTTGCCGCCGAAGGTCGACGCGTGCGCGGAGGCCGTGAAGACGTCCGCCAGCTTCGCGTTCGAGACGAGCGCGCCCATCGGAATGCCGTCCGCAATCGACTTCGCGAGCGTGAAGAGGTCGGGCTGGATGTCATAGCCCTGCCACGCGAACCACGTGCCCGTGCGGCCCATGCCGCTCTGGACCTCGTCGCAGATGAGAAGCAGGTTCTTCTCGTCGCAGAGCGCGCGCAGGCCCTTGAGGAACTCGGGGTCGGCCGGCGTCACGCCGCCCTCGCCCTGGACCGCCTCGACCATCACCGCGACCGTCTTCTCGTTGACCGCGGCCTTGACGGACTCGAGGTCGTTGTAGTCGGCGTACGCGAAGCCGACCGGCAACGGGTCGTAGCCCTCCTGGCACCAGGCCTGCGCCGTCGCAGCGACCGTCGCGAGCGTACGACCGTGGAAGCCCTTGCGGAACGTGACAATCTCGTAGCGGCCGCCGTTCTGGCTGCCCCACTTGCGCGCCAGCTTGATCGCCGCCTCGTTCGCCTCGGCGCCCGAGTTGCAGAAGAAGACCTTGCCGCCGAGGCCCGAGAGCTCGACGAGCTTCGCCGCGAGCTGCGTCGCCGGCTCGTTCGCGAAGAGGTTCGACGCGTGCGTCAGCTTCGCCGCCTGGTCCCGGATCGCCTGCACCACCTTCGGATGGCAGTGGCCGACATTGTGCACGCCGATGCCGGACGTGAAGTCGTAGAGGACGAGACCGTCGACGTCACGCACGGTGACGCCCTTGCCGCTCGCGAGCACGACCGAAGGCGAATAGGTCGGCATGACGGCGCTCTTGTACTGGTTGAGGATGTCCTGGGTCTTGTTGCTCATTCCGTTATCTCCGTTCCCACGCCTTCACGCGTGAATATTTCCAAAAGAAGCGAGTGCGCCATGCGACCGTCAACGAGGTGAACCTTCTTCACGCCCGCGCGGATCGCATCTTCGCAGCTCTCGATTTTCGGGAGCATGCCTCCCGAGATGACACCCTCCGCCTTCAGGGCCTCGACGGACTTGAGGTGCAGGGTGGACAAAAGGGTCTTGGGGTCCGCCGGATCGCGCAGGAGGCCCGGCACGTCCGAGACGAGCGCGAACTTGCGGACCTTGAGCTCCTTCGCGAGCGCGGCGGCCGCGAGGTCGGCGTTGACGTTGTAGAGGTGAGGATCGTCGACTCCCGTCGCGAGCGGCGTCACCACTGGGATGATGCCCGCGTCGAGCATCTCGCAGACCGCGCGCGGATCGACCGAGACGACCTCGCCCACGTAGCCGCGGTCGGGTTTCGCGATCTTCTTCGCGCCGAAGATCCAGTTGCCGTGGATCGGACGCGCGTTCGCGCCCTTCGCCTGCAGGCGGCGGACGAGATCCGTGTTGACGACGTTGTTGAGCGTCTTGCGGACGATTTCCATCGTCGGCTCGTCGGTGACGCGCTGCCCCTCGACGAACAGGGGCTCGTGACCGGACTCCTTGATCGCCTTGGAAATCGCCTTGCCGCCGCCGTGCACGATGACGACCTTGATGCCGACCGCGCGCATGAACGCGACGTCGTTCATCAGCGAATCGAGATTCGCCTCGACCTCCATCACGGACCCGCCGAGCTTCACCAGCACGACCGACCCCTTGAAGTCGATGAAATACGGCAAAGCCTCGGTCAGAACCGCGGCTTTAGCCATCGCTGTGTCTACAATTTCCATAGAATGGCGTATTATAGCATAAATTCGCGCCCATATGGGCGCGATATTGAAAAAGGTTCGTCGTCCGTCCCCTTTCTTCTTACGGCAGCAGGGTCACCACGCCGCAACCCGAGGCCGTGTCGCCAAGGTCAGCGCCCCAGACCATCTTGCCGAGGCCGCTGCCGCTGTCCGCGTCGATGAGGACGAGGTTGCAGCCGAAGCTCGCACCCTTCGCCGGGGCGAAGCCCGGGATCTCGGACCACGGAATCGTCACATCGTAGATCGTCTTGCCGCCCTGGCGACGGAAGTTCACCTGGTAGACGGACGAGTCCTTCGCGAGCTGACCGGACTTGAGGCCCATCGCGTACTTCGCGGGACGGAACAGCGTCGTCGTACCCGATCCGCCGCCCGGGCTCGCGAGGTTCATGTACCAGCGGAGCTGCTCGCCCGTCGGGAGTCCGTCCGCACCCGTCTTCGGGAAGATCGCGAGCGCGAGCATGTCGCCCTTCAGCGCCGCCTCGCCAGTCGCGGACGTGGACGAGACAATTGCCTTCGGGGCCGAGACGTCATCCGTCACCTCGACCTTCAGTCGGAGCGCCTTCGCGTCCCACGTGAACTCGCCCACGCCCGAGAGGTTCGCCGGCGTCCAGGCGTATCCGCCCGTCGCCTTCACCTGGTTGTCGCAGCAGAGCGGCACCTTGGAGGCCGCCTGAGCACCGTTCGCCTGTCCGGCAAATGCGGCGAAGTCCGTGCCCTTGTAAAGCGAGAGCGAGACATTGTCATAGTAAACCTTACCATTGCCTTCGGCGACCGGGGTCAGCGTCAGCGACTTCGTGTTCGGCTTCGTGTCGAAGCGCTTGACCATCAGGCGCCAGCCCGCACTGCCGTTCGCACCCATGGAGAACACCGCCGGCATGTAGTACTGCTTCGCCTTCGTGCCGTCCGAGAACTGCTCGCCGATGTTCGAGCCGCCGCCCATGCCCTCGCCGCGCATCCAGCACGTGTAGAGATAGCTCTGACCCGGCACCGGAATCTCGACGCCCTGCCACTGCGACTTGTACCGTCCCTTGCCGGAGCCCGCGAGGCAGAGCGCCTTGCCCGTGCCGTCCGGCGCATCGACGATCGCGTTCTTGCCGCCCCAGCTTTCGGAGCCCTTTTCGAAATCGCCGTTCTTAAGGAGGTTGCCGATGGACGCCGGATCGATCGCGTAGAGGAGGAACGGCTTCGCGACCGCGGGAATGCCCGGCGTCGCGACGGACACCGCCAGCTTCGACACCGGCGGAACCTTCGCGCCCGCCTTCGGCGCGTAGACGAGCTCGACGCCCTTCTCCTCGCCCGGCGCGAGCTTCACCGTGACGGAGGCAGCGGCGCCCCGGTCCGTTCCCGAGGGCGTCAGCGTAAACGCCTTCGCCTCCGCATACGGATTGCGCACGAGGACCGGGACGGACATCTTCTCGCCCGCATCGACGACGACCTGCGGCTCGGCTGCAGGCAATTCGGACGTGCCGACGCGCGCCACGGCATGGAGCTTCATCGCCGGAAGGTCGAGTCCCTCGACGATGACCGGCATGTCGCCCGCCGTCACGACGCCATTCGCCACCCGCGTCTCATTGCCCTGATAGTCGGTGACCAGGAGATTCTTCCCCGGGAGCGTCACCTTCACGCCTTCCTTGCCCGGCGCCGCGATGAAGGCAATCGCCTTGCCGTCGTTCTCAAAGAGCTGCACGGGGCAGCCGTCGATGAAGAACTTGCCGACGGGCTTCGCGTAGCCGATCTTGCCCTGGACGACGGCGAGCGTGACGGCGCAGGGACGCGGCGTCACGCGGTCGATCATGTAGCTCCAGTTGCCGCACGGATCGCCCGAGCCGCCGAAGTAGGTGATGAAGAGCGAACCCGCGCAGAGCTCGTCCGGCCAGCGCGTCATCACGTGCTTGCACTGTCCGACGCTCTTCGCCAACGTCATCGCCGGATCCATCTGCCAGGTGGAGAGTCCGCTCGCCGTCTCGTTGTCCGCCACGCGCACCTTCTTGAGGCCGCGCACCTTGAGGTCCGTCTTCGCCTCCACGATGCCCTCGTAAGTCGAGTAGTGGACCGGCAGGACGTCGATCCACTGTCCGACGCCCGCGTTCAGGAGGTCGATGCGGTAGTTGTGCGGCCAGAGTCCGCCTGCAAGCTGGATGACGTTCTTCGGATTCACCTTCTTCGCCGCCTCATGACCGACGCGGCAGATGTCAACGTACTCCTTGACCGGATCCTTGCACTTGTTGCCGGGGACGATTTCGTTGAGCATCTCAAAGCCCATCAGCTTGCCGTCGTACTGGCGCGCCAGCTTCTCGACCGCGGCACCCCAGGCCTTGAGCGAGAACGGGGACGGCTCGAAGCCGGCGGACCACATGCCCTCGGGCAGCGCCCACGCAGGCGGGTTGTAGAGACAGATCCACGGCTTGAGTCCGTTCCTGTCGTTCATCGCGATCGTCTTGTCGAGTCCGTCGAGCTTCCACTCCTTCGGGGACGGCTGGAGTTCCTTCCAGGACGTGAAGAGACGCGTGAACGAGAAGCCGAGTTCGCCCGCGATCTCGGCGAAGTCCTCATCGTAGATGTTCGTGACGCCGAACGGCGTGCGCTTGCCGGCCTTGCGTTCGAAGGTCGGGATCGTACCGAAGTAGCAGTACTCGCTCCCCACGCCCGGAACGTCGAGCGTCACCGAGAACGTGCCGCGCACGGTGAGTCCGGGAATCTCGACCGACTCCTCCTTGCGGGACGGATCGACCGTCACCGTCTTCGTCAGGACCGCCTCGCCCGCGACATTGCGGACGGTGAGCGTCGCCTCCTTCGCGCCCGCCTTAGCCTTCGGTCCCCAGAGCACCTTCACCTTCGGCGTCTCGCCGTACTTGAAGAGTCCGCCCTTCGCCAGCGGCTCGAGATAGATCTTGTCATTGCCCTTCACGACGTCCATCCCGCCGCCGCGCCATTCCCACGGCCATTCCTTGCCTTCGGGCGTCACGAACTTCAGGCGGAAGAAGCAGCCGTTGTAGCGGAACGTCTTCTGCAGCTTCCAGGTGAACGCGATCACATGGTCGCCCGGTTCGACCGCCTTCTTCTGCGTGCCAAGGCCTGGATAGCCAACATGGTGGCGGTTCTTGTTGACCGTGCCGTCGGGATTATCGATCCACGGACCGAGCGGCATGCACTGCAGCTGCGTCGGCTTGTCGCCCCAGGTGTCCGAAGGATCGAGCTTGTAGTGAATCTTGAGCGTGAGCTCGTCGCCGGCCTTCGTCGGCTTCGGCGGCTCCTCAAGCCAGATGTACGACTTCTTGAAGGTGACGGTATCCGGCTTCGACGACGCAGGCTTCTTGCCCGGCAGCTTTCCGCCCGGGAGCGGCACGCCGATGTTGTCCGACTTCGTCTTCTTCTTGAAATCGCCGTCCGGGGCAAGGAAGCAGAGGCAGTTGACGCGGTCGAGTCCGTCCTTCATCTTCGGCTTATGCTTGAAGACGTAGGTCTTGCCGCTCTCCGCCGGTTTGCCCGGCACCCAGGAGAGGAATCCGCCCCACCCCGCCTTCTTCATCCACTGGAGGTGACTGCAGACCTGCTGTCCCGCGGGGACATTCCCCTTCAGCGTGATCTTCACCTCGAGCGGTGTGTCAGGCGTCCAGGAATCGGGCGTCTCAATCTTCGCCCAATCCGTCTCCTTCACGCCCGCAAAGGCGGACAGAGCGGCGAAGAGCGCCGCACCCGTGACCATCATCTTTTTCATTGCTTCTTCCTTTCAAATTCCACCGGTGTCAGCGTCACGGGACCGAGGAGGCCCGCGGGACGCAAATCCTTGTCCGACAAATTGTAGCGCCAGGTGCTGAACGCATGGCGCTTCACCGCGCGCTCGCCGTTCGTCCGAAGCGCCTCGGGCAGTTCGATGACGGGACGCCCGAGCGGAATGAACGCCTTGATCTGGTTCCGTCGCGGACCGAACCCGGCCATCTCCTTGGCGAGCACGCAATCGTCCGGCTCCTTTTCGTCGCCAATCAGCCGGTTCGTCCACGCGTTCGTCACCTTGACCGTCAGGCGATGCTCGCCCTCGCGGAGATAAACTTCCATCCGATACGGACGATGCCAGAGCGTTCGCACCGGCCGGCCGTCGAGCAACACTTCAGCGAGATCGCACACGTCACCAAGATCAAGCGTATACGTATACGGCTCGGGAGCCATAAGTGTCGTCTCATAAGTCGCCGTGCCGGAGAAATAGCGGATGCCCGGCTCGTCGAACGCCGTCCAGGACTTGAGCGAGGAAAGTTTGTTCGGTTCAGTCGGTGCGCCACCTTTCGCCGGAAACGTCAGCGTCCACTCCGCGAGGAGAGCGCGGGGGCCTCGGTCCGAGGCCCTCTGCCCGTCCGCCCGCCCGCTCGAGCCGAGCGGACGACACTCCGTGTGGGGGCCTCGGCTCGAGGTCCCCGGGTGACCTGCCACGACAAAAAGCGCACGCTCTCGCTCCATGTGCAGCATCACGGTTGCAACTCCGTTTGCAATCTGGCACGGCAACGCATCCCGCACACCCGTCTCGGGATCCCAGAGCTCCAGCGCCGTCTCACTGTCCTTCAAAAGCCGTAAGCGCAGCGTCACGTCCACGGCATTCGTGTCGATGTTCGCAACGAACCAGAAGGCCGTGTCGCCGAGACGGCGCGCATTCGTGAGGAGCAGGTTCGGATCGGAGACGCCGTCAACGATCTCAACAAGCGACGCAAGGCCGAGCTTCTTGAGCGCGGCGGTCTTGTTCCGGTCCGTACAGACCGGAACACCCGCCCGCTGCAGTTCCGCGACCTTTGCCAGCACCCGCGCTTCAACCGCGTCCCACGGCGCGTTCTTGCGCTTCCAGACCTTGGGATCGATCGAGAGAAACGCATAGGTTCGTCCCGACGATTTCACGCGCACCTTGCCTTCAGCCGTCGCCTCGACATTGGTGATGAAGTTCGAATACGGCAGCGCATCCGAATCCTCATCGATGATGTATCCGACGCCGAGGTCATCGATGCGGCGCTCGCCCGACTGGAGCATCGCCTGCACGCGGTGCATGTAGTGATAGAACGGAAGACCCGGTTCGAACCACGTCTGGTTCTCACCGAAATGCGTGCCCCACGGACCCATCGAGAAGCCGGGCTTCCACTTCTCGTTGAGCGGCTGATGTTCCCAGTGGTGGAGCGAAAGGCGGTTGATGCCGCGCGCGAACGTGGCGTCGAGGCTGCGCTTCAAATCGCGCGGCGTGAGGGCGAAGGGATCGTCGAGGGGATAGCCCGTGAAGGATTCCGCGCCCACGAGATTGCGTCCGAGCGCGCGCCCGACCGCGCCGTAGAGATCCGCCTTGCCGCCCGGATACTTCGCGCGTCCCCAGAACGGCGTCCCTTCCCAGAACTCGTTCATCGGCACATCGCAGTACTGCGAGGCCTCGTAGCGGTCGAACGGACCCCAGTACGGTTCGAGATGGAACTCGTATCCCGCCGCATTGAGCCGCTCCTGGAAGCGCTTGTAGTGACGCTCGGTCTGGAGCTCGTCCTTCGTCCGCATGAAGTCGCGACGGAACTGTTCATCCTTGGCCGCCCCGGCCGTCGTCCCGAGTCCCGCCATCACGGGAAGGAACGGAATCGGATCGTACCCGCGGCGGCGCTTGAACTCGTCCGCGAAGTCATCGGTCCACGAACTGTCCTTCGCCTCGTAGCTGTCCATCAGGATGAAGGAGAGCCCCGGCTTGGACGGCGCGATGCCGTGTGCCTTCAGGTTGTCGAGCAGATGGTCGAGATGCGTGTCGATCGCGGCGAGGGACATCTTGTCCGCCTCCAGCGACGCGGTCTCCATCTCCGGTGGCGCGGGATGCGTGCACTTGCCGGTGCAGGTGTAGCCGAAGCGATAGACGCCGTTCGTCGTCTCAACGGTCGCGATGTCGCGGTAGAAGCCGAGCTTCGTCTCCGGCTGCGCGGTCCCCTTCGTCCAGACGAGCTTCTTCATGCCGAGCTCGGGCGTGATCCACGGACCTCCCGACGTCGAGTAACCGGGACAGTTGTGAAGTCCGAGTTCGAGTCCGAGCCGCTTCGCCTCCGCGATGGCGAATGTCACCATCTCGAACCAGGCGGGACTCATGTACGTCATCCCCGGGCAGAACGGATCCTTGAACCGCTCCACCGAATCCCAGCCGACATCCTGGATGTTGAAAATCGTCGCGCTCCGCACGCCCGCCTTCTTCATCGACTCGAGGTCGCGCGTAATCCCGTACTTCGTGACATTAGCCCCCTGCCAATGCCACCACACGTTGATCCCGCTCTCCGCCGGAGGGGCGGCGAAGATGTCGGACAACGAGGCCGGCGAAACGACTTCCGCCGCATAACAAAAGCACGCAGCGGCAAATGCAGCCGTCCAAAGCATTGCCTTTCCCATCGTCGGGCTACGGTTATCCCCGGACTTCGAATAGTAATTCGGCGCATAAGCCTTCATTTTCTCGCTATCGTATGAGATGAGCTTATCCGCAGCCGCCGCCACCAGCGGCAGTGCCATCGCAACACCAACGATTGCCTTCGTCTTCATTTTCATATCCTCCCCTTTACACGTGACTCAAACCGGGCGGTTTTCTTTTGTAAAAACCGCGTGACCAAGGCCGGCGAGCATCTGGGCGAGCATGCCGTTGGGCGAGATGTCACCGACCCAGATCTCTTCGGCGTTCTTCAACAGAAACTCATTGCACCAGGTGGCGATCTTCTTATTAAGCCGCGAACCCGGTGCCTGCGGCGAAACGGCAAGCGCCCGCCCCTCGCGAATCGCCGCGGCAAGGCCCGCAGGCATCTCGCTTTCCTGCGGCAGGCCCGCAGGAAAAACGGCGACAAGCGGCCGCTTTTTCGCGAGCGCGCGCCGCAGCGCCTCGCGCTCCTGGGCCGAGGTGAACGTGGAAATCAAGACGGGTGCGGCTAAAGCCGCACGCTCCGAGAATGTCGCGTCGCCCGCCCCCGAAGCCGCACGCTCCGAGAGTGTCGCGTCGCCCGCCCCCGAAGCCGCACGCTCCGAGAGTGTCGCGTCGCCCGCC
>CAMEZU010000042.1 GCA_945947925.1 uncultured Verrucomicrobiota bacterium | reverse complement strand
AGCTCCTTGAGCGCGGCGAGGACCGCCTTCTTGACGTTCGCGCACGCCGCCTTCTGGTTCTTGTGCGCACCGCCCGCGGGTTCCGCGACGATCTCGTCGATCGCGCCGAGCTTGAGGAGGTCGGGGGCCGTGATCTTGAGCGCCTCGGCGGCCTCGGGGGCCTTCGTGCCGTCGCGCCACAGAATGCCCGCGCAGCCTTCGGGAGAGATGACGGAATAGACCGCGTTCTCCATCATGAGGATCCTGTCGCCGACCGCGATCGCAAGCGCGCCGCCGGAGCCGCCCTCGCCGGTGATGACGACGACGATCGGGGTCTTGAGGCCCGAGAAGAACTCGAGCGACTTCGCGATAGCCTCGGCCTGACCGCGCTCCTCGGCCTCGCGGCCCGGATAGGCGCCGGGGGTGTCGACGAAGGTGACGATCGGGTTGTGGAAACGCTCCGCGAGCTTCGCCAGGCGCATCGCCTTGCGGTAGCCGTCGGGGTTCACCATGCCGAAGTTGGCCTCCATGTTCTCCTCGACCGTCGCGCCCTTGTGGTGTCCGAGGACGAGGACCTTGTGCTCGCCGATCGTGCCGAAGCCCGCGACCATGCCGGGATCGTCGTTCACGAGGCGGTCGCCGTGGAGCTCCTCGAAGTCGGAGCAGACGTTGTTGATGAAGTCCCAGATGTGGGGACGCTTCGCGTCACGCGCGATCTTGACCTTGTCCCACGCGGAAACGGCCGCAACCTTCTTCGCCGGCGCCTTCTTGGTAACTTTCTGAGTAGCCATAGTCAAATCCCTTTCCAAATAGTGATTGAATATTGAGTATTGAATAATGAATAATGGAGGAATTCAGTCTTTCGTTATTCAATTTTCAATGTTCAATATTCAATGATTAGAATCCCCAGAACCCGAGCATCTTCGCGAGGAAGTGCTTCATGTCCTTGCGCTCGACGATCTTGTCGATGAAGCCGTGCTTCTCGAGGTACTCCGACGTCTGGAAGTCTGCGGGAAGCTTCTGGTGGATCGTGTTCTCAATCACGCGGCGCCCCGCAAAGCCGATGAGGGCCTTGGGCTCGGTGATGTTGATGTCGCCCAGCATCGCGTAGGAGGCGCTCACGCCGCCCGTCGTCGGATCGGTGCAGACGCTGATGTACGGAAGGCCCGCGTCCTTCAGGCGGCCGATCGCGGCGGAGGTCTTCGTCATCTGCATGAGCGAGAGGATGCCCTCGTGCATGCGCGCGCCGCCGGAGGCGCAGAAGAGGATGAGCGGACGGCGCTCGGCGATCGCCTGCTCGCAGGCACGGGCGATGCGCTCGCCGGTACCGGTGCCGAGGCTGCCGCCCATGAACGCGAAGTCCATGACGCCGAGCATCGCCTTGTGTCCCTCGATGTCGCAGGTGCCCATCACGACGGACTCCGTCTCGCCGGACTTGGCGATCGTCGCCTCGACCTTGGACTTGTAGTCGCCGGTCGCGTCGTGGAACTGGAGATGATCGGAGTAGCTGACCGCGCGGAAGACTTCCGCAAACGTGCCCTCGTCGGCGACCTGCGCGATGCGTTCGCGGGCGCTGAGGCGTCCGTGATAGTTGCACTTCGGACAGATCGCATTGTTCGCCTTCCACGTTTCCTTGGTCATGTGGCTCTTGCACTTCGGGCAAATCGCCCACAGCGCCTTCGCAGGCGGGATCTTCGGCTTGTCGGCCTTGACTTCAAACCAGCTCATGTGTCATTTTCCCTTTCTCAACCTTCAAAACTTCCAAAACCCTCTCAGCCTCTTCACAACGGCAGGAACACGACGCCGTAGGCCGAGGCAGGCTTGCCGCCGACGGCGCGGATCGCATGCTTGACAACGCTGTTGTAGTAGGCGGTGTCGCCGGGACCGAGGACCGTCGTCTCGCCGCCGTAGGCGAGCTCAATCTGGCCCGAGACGCAGATGACGAGCTCCTCGCCCTCGTGCGAGGACTCCATGCCCTGTCCGCCCGCCGGCAGTTCGAGGTGGTACGGATCCATCTGGCGGTCGGGCTTCCCGGGCGCGAGCGAACGGGCCGAATAGCCCCAGCCGTTCACGCGCGCGCTCACGTCGTCCTGACCGTCGTTCTCGGCCGCCCGCGTAATGATCGGGTCCGGCTTGAACTGGTCATCCATGAACGTGCCGAGACGCTGCCCGAGGGTACGCGAAATCTTCGTCAGCACGCCCAGCGCGGGAATGACCTCACCCGCCTCGATCGACTGGATGACCTTCTCGTCGACGCCGCTATTCGCAGCCAGGTCGGCGACGCTCATCTCGAGCTTCTCCCGGTAGGCGCGAATGCGTTCGGCGACTTTGCTCTCCTTGTTCATCGGCAATCTATATCTCCTTGAAGTCCCTATTATATCAAAAATCGGTCAGAAGTGCCGCGCATCACAGTCTATCGTCTGATAACTTGGAGCGTTTGTCTGCGGGTCACTCTTTTCGGAACTGGCCGAGAACCGCGAGACAGAGGCGGCCGGCGGTCAGGAGGGACTTCTCGGAGACCTTGTCCATCGTGTCCTTCTCGGTGTGCCACCAGTCGTTGAGACCGGGGGCGCTGCCGTAGTCGAAGTCGATGAGGTCGAGGGCGCGGAAGCCGACGTCGAGAAACGCCTGGTGGTCGTCGCGGACGTTGTACGCGCGGTCACGGACGCGATTCTTCAGTCCGAGCGACTCGGCCGCGCGATGGACGATGCGCCGCAGCGCCGGCGAGCCGTTGGCGGGAACCGAGATCTCCAGGTTGCGGTCTCCGAGCATGTCCAGGCAGAAGACGCCCAGCACCTGGCGTCCCGACGCCTTCAGCTTCGCCGCGGCATGACGCGACCCCCAGAACCCGTCCTTCGGTCCGTACGCCCGCCGGCACTCCTCGCCGTCCGTCCAGAGGAAAAGCACGTTGACGCCGCTCGGGCGCTGACGGACCACGCATCGGCCGAGCGCGACCAGGAGTCCCGTCGTCGACGCCCCGTCGTTGGCTCCCGGACAGGAGACGCCGGGCTTGGTGTCGAAATGGGAGATGAAGACGACCCAGGGCGCGTCCGGGCTGTCGCCCTGCCAGACGCCCTCCACGTTGGCAAATGTGCGCCTTCCGGTCTCGGTCTCGGCCTCGAACCGGTCCAGGCTCGCCTTGAGTCCCGACTCGACGGCTCGGTCCCGGATAAAAACAGCGGCCCAGCGCCCCTCCTCCGTCCCGCCGTCGCGGGGAGTGTATCGGGAAACCAGGCCGTTCGCCGTTTCACGGGCCAGGTGCGCATCGGCCGGTGCGAAGACCAGCGCGGCGGCTACCAGTGCGCCGAGCATCGTCAGTCGATCTCGACGCCAATCATCTTGAGGACGCGGTCGAGCTCGTCATTGTCGAAGAAATCGATCTCCAGGACGCCCTTCGTGTGCTTGCCGTTCGCGTGCGTGACGCCGCTCGTGAGGCGCACCGCGCAACCGAGATGCTTCTTCAGCTTGTCGGCGAGCGACCGCACATAGCCGTCGGGCATGTCCGGCGTCCCGTGCGGCTTCTCGACGACCGGCGCGTGCAGACGCGCGATGCGCTTTTCGAGCGCCCGAACCGTCAGCTGCTCGTTGACGCAGTCGCGCGCCAGGAGAACGCGGTCCTTTTCCGCGTCAACGGACAAGAGGAGCTTCGCGTGACCGACCGACAGGAGCTTCGTCTGCAGGAGCGTCTTCACCTCTTCGGGGAGCTCGAGGAGACGCACCGCGTTCGCGACCGTCGCACGGCCCTTGCCGACCTTCTCGGCGACCTCCTGCTGCGTCAGGCCGAACTGATCCTGCAGCGTGCGGTAGCTCACCGCCTCCTCGATCGGATTGAGGTCCTCGCGGTTGAGGTTCTCGGTCGTCGTCATCGCGGCGGCGGTCAGGTCGTCCGCCTCGACAAGCGTGACGCGAATCTTCTTCCAGCCCGCCAGGAGCGCGGCCCTGAGACGGCGCTCGCCCGCGATGAGCTCGTACTTCCCGGCCGCGTTCTTGCGCACGGTCGGCGGCTGCACAAGACCGCTGTTCTTCAGCGACTCGGCAAGCTCGGCGAGTTCTTCGTCCTTGAACTCGCGACGCGGCTGATAGGGGCTGCGCTCGATGTCCAGAATCGGCAACTCGAGCGGCGCGCCGGGATCTGGCTGCGGGACCGGCGCCGGAACGGGCGCGGCGACGACGGCCTTCAGCGGTGCGGACACGTCGGTCTTGCTCGGAATAAGCGAATCGAGGCCGCGGCCGAGACCGTGCCTCTTTTCAACACGAGCGGGAGCCTTGGGGGCTCCCGTCGCCTTTTTGAGAAATGGATTCTTGGACGCCATTTATCAGAAGTATCCGTTCACGAGCGGAAGGACCTTGATCTGGTTGGACATGATGATGTTCACAAGACCGATCTGGAAGCCGCTCGCGCAGTAGTCCGCATAGTTGACGAGCGAAATCTGGGCGCCGTGCAGCTCTTCGGTCATATTGAAGATGGCGGCGAGCTGGAAACCATAGGCCGTCTTCGCGAGGTTCGTGAGACCGGCGACGTTCATGCCGTAGCTCTCTTCCGTCGCGACGTTCGCCAGACCGGAGACCTGTAGGCCGCAGACCTTGCGCTGATAGGTGCCGAGGAACTCCACGTCAAGGCCGTGCAGGTCGTCGCGCACGCCGACGAGGCCGAGGTCGGCGCCCCAGACGCCCTTGGAGCAGTACTCGAGACCGAGCGTCGCACGCAGACCGTAGACGTCGTCGAAGGCGACGTTGCCGAGACCGCCGACCACGAGGCCCATCGTCTTGTCGCGGGTCAGCGTCGCAAGGCCGCCGATGTCGATGCCGTACATCGTGGGCGCGTCGGAATAGAAGACGTTGAGATCAAGGCCGAAGACGTCCCAGCGGTTGATGCCCCAGGGCAACTGGACCGGCGTCGCAAGACCGATGGCGACGGGAGTGAAGCCGATCGGACCTTCCTCTTCCTCGACTTCCTGTGCAAACGCAGGGGTGACCGCCGCCAGAGCGAGCGCCGCAAGACCGACCTTGAACATACGATTCATTGTTTCTCCTTTATTCGTAAGAATGGTTAAGAAATTCGATGAGATATTTTACCCTTTATGCCCCCGAGTCGTCAAGCCCCGACGTGAGGTTCGGATGCGGCCGCCGGAAGCGAACGTTCGTAACGGGAACGGGCCTTCAGGAAGGACAGTCCCGTCATCGGCACGGTCAGGAAGTAGAGGCAGCCCATCACCCCCAGCGTCAGCCAGAGATCCGCCACCAGGGCGCCGATCAGAAGGAGGGCCACGACCATGAAGACCTGCATCTGCCGCTTGCCGTTGAGGCGAATCGCCTTGAGCGAGACGGTCGGCAGGCGCGAGGCCATCAGCGTGCCGACGAACAGCAGCATCGCCATGCCGAGGTACGGAGAGCGGAGCGCGTCACACACCTTCGCCGGCACCCAGCCCGAGCACTGGACGCTCAGGATGACCGGCGTCAGCACCATCCAGCATCCGCCCGGCGCGGGAATGCCCGTGAAATACTTCTTCCAGTACGGCAGGGGCTCCTGTTCCAGCATCGTGTTGAAGCGCGCGAGACGGAAGCAGTCGCACATCGCGTAGTAGAGCGCGCAGCCGAGCGTCAGCTGGACCACCCGCGCGTTGCAGCCGAGGTGCAGCGGACCGCCAGTCACCCAGAAGTACACGAGCATCGCCGGCGCCACGCCGAAGTTGACGAAGTCCGCGAGGGAGTCGAGTTCCGCACCGAGCTTGGAACTCGCCTTCAGGAGACGCGCGATGCGCCCGTCCATGCCGTCGCACACGGCGGCGATCAGCAGGGCGACGAGCGCCTGGCCGAACCGGCCCTCGCTCGACAGCGAAATCGACGCGATGCCGCAACACGCCGCCAGCGACGTCACCAGGTTGGGGACGATCGCACGAAGCGGAACGGAATCTTGGCGCGGCTCGCGGTTCTTGCGCCAGCGCCCTCTCAGTCTGAACTTGCCCATTCAAGGCCTCCTGATCCACTCAGCTCACGGAGATCCGGATCGCTCCCGGCGCACCGGGTTCGCGCGGCGCTGCGGGTTTCGGACCGTTCTTGCGGGGCGGCCCGATCAGCGCGCCCAGCACGCGGCCGAGCGTCTTCGGCGCCTGCTCGACGAAGCACTCGTCCTTGAGCGCCTCGAGCACGCGGTTGATCACGTCTTCTCCAAGTTCGCGGTGGGCGTTCTCGCGTCCGCGGTACTGCAGCGTCAGCTTGACCTTGCAGCCTTCGCCGATGAATCCGCGGATCTGCTTGAGCTTGTAATCGAAGTCGTTCGTATCGGTGCCGGGATGGAACTTGATTTCCTTCACCTTCTGCACCTTCTGGGACTTGCGGGCCTGCTTGGCCTTGATGGACTCCTCGTACTTGAACTTTCCGTAGTCCATGATCTTGCAGACCGGCGGCACGGCGTTCGGCGTGATCTCGACGAGATCGAGGCCGCGCTCCTCAGCCATCCGCTGCGCATCGCGCGTCGCCATGACGCCGAGCATGTTTCCCATAGCATCAAGAACGCGAACCGACGGAACGCGAATCTTGTAGTTGACACGAGTGAACTGTGCGATAACCCACCTCTTCTTGTTTGGTTGATGATTTTCCTATTTTACCACAGTTTTGGCGAAAATAGCAAGTGCTGCGTTCAGGTTCTATTTCACATGACGAAGGACGATCGCCGTCCGCGCAGGCAGGTAGAGCTTCAGCTGCTGGACGAGCTCCTCGCCCGCCTTCACGAGCTGCGGCTCGTAGCGCTGGCCCGGGGCGATGCGGCCCTGGCCGCCGAAGCGGACCTCGTCCGAATCGAAGAGATGCTCCCACTTTGTCGCCGGCGGCACGATGACGCCGTAGTCGGTATAGGACTGCGTCGGATGGAAGTTGAAGACGAAGAGCAGCTCGCCGCGGATGAACGCGAGCACCTTGTCCGGCTCGTTCGCGAGGAGTCGGATCGGACGGAGCATCTTGCGGCGTCCTCGCGGCTTGAGGTTCTTCGCGAGCGCCGCGAGCATGGCCTCGTCGAAGTCGCCGAGCGCCTTGAAGCGGAGGTCGGGGTTGTCGCGGAGAGACCACTGGCGCCGCGCGTGGCTGTAGCTCCAGCCGTTGTCCTGCCGCGGAAAGTCGATCCATTCGGGATGGCCGAACTCGTTGCCCATGAAGTTGAGATAGGCGCCGCCGTTCAGCGCGCAGGTGGCGAGGCGGGCCATCTTGTGGAGCGCGACCGCACGGTCCACCTCGAGTCCGTGCTGGTCCTTGCCCATGCCGTAGTAGATTGCCGCGTCCGCCAGCGTGAAGAAGAAGGTCTTGCCGCCGACAAGCGCCTGGTCGTGCGACTCGACGTAGCTCACCACCTTCTCCTCGGCGCGCTTGTTCGTGAGCTCCCAGAAGATGCCGCCCATCGGCCAGTGGTCATCGGACACCTTTTCGGCGAGCTTGAACCAGAAGTCGGGGACGCCCATCGCCATGCGGTAGTCGAAGCCGATGCCGTTGTCCTCGATCGGCGCGGCGCAGCCCGGCATCCCGGAGACGTCCTCGGCGATGGTGATCGCCTCGGGATTGACCTCGTGGATCACGCGATTGGCGAGATTGAGGTAGCACCACGCGTCGTCGTCCATCGAGCCGTTGAAGTACATCCCGTAGTTCGTGAAGGCTTCCCCGAGGCCGTGGTTCCAGAAGAGCATCGAGGTGACGCCGTCGAAGCGATAGCCGTCGAAGCGGTATTCCTCGAGCCAGAAGCGGCAGTTGGAGAGGAGGAAGTGGAGGACGTTCGTCTTGCCGTAGTCGAAGCAGCGGCTGTCCCAGGCCGTGTGCCAGCCCTTCGCGCCCGAATGGAAGTACTGGTAGTCCGTCCCGTCGAAGACGGAGAGTCCGTCGCGCTCGTTCTTCACCGCATGGCTGTGGACGAGATCCATGATGACCTTGAGCCCCATCCCGTGCGCCGTGTCGATGAGCGACTTGAGGTCGTCTGGCGTGCCGAAGCGCGAGGACGCCGCGAAGAAGGAGCTCACGTGGTAGCCGAAGCTGCCGTAGTAGGGATGCTCCATGATCGCCATCAGCTGGACCGTGTTATAGCCGGCCTTCTTGATGCGCGGCAGCACGTTGTCGCGGAACTCCGCGTAGGTCGCCACGCGCTCGTCCTCCGAGCTCATGCCGACGTGCGCCTCGTAGATGCAGGGAACGAACGCCTTCGCCCGCTTCGCGGCCGCGGCGTCGCCGCGCACGGGAAGCGGCGAATGCTTCCAGGCGAACTTCTTCTTCGGCTCCCAGACGCGGGCGCAGAAGAGGTTGGTCTGCGGATCCTGGACGACGTACCGCGCGTAGGCGGGGATGCGCTCGCCGTGACCGCCCTCCCAGCGCATCTCGAGCCGGTAGTTGTCGCCGTCGTGGATGAGGTCCGCCGGAATCTCGCGTCCCCACGTGTCCGTCCCAGGGATGCGGAAGAGCTCGAACGCGGGATCGATCTTCCACTTCGAGAAGTCGCCGACGAGCCACATCGAGGTGGCGTTCGGCGCCCATTCGCGGAAAATCCAGCCCGTCTTCGTGCGGTGAAGGCCGTAGAACGCGTGCGCCTGCGCCCAGTCGGCGAGCGACTCGCGTCCGCACGTCAGCTCCTTCGCCCGCGCGAGGGCATGCTCGGCCCGGCCGCGGATGGCTTTCTCGAAGGGCTTCAGGTAGTCGTCATCCAGCAGTCGAGCCATGAAGCGAGCTCCTTTCTCAGAGTTCGGAGGCGTCGCGCTTCACGAGCGGACGGTCGAGCATCTTCTCGTAGAGCTTGATGTACTCCTTCGCGCACTCCTCGTGGTTGAAGCGGCGCAGGGACTCGCCCATGATGCGACGGATCTCGCGCTCGCGGATCTCGCGCGGCTGCATGAAGAACGCCATCGCCTGGTCCATCGCCCAGAAGAGGCCGCCCGCGTCGTAGGTGTCGAAGACGAAGCCGTTGCCCGTCGACGCGTTCCAGTCGAGCGGATTGACCGTGTCGTGAAGGCCGCCCGTGTTGTGCGCGACCGCGAGCGAGCCATAGATCGGCGCCTGCATCTGCGGCAGGCCGCACGGCTCGAAGAGGGACGGCATGAGCGTGAAGTCGGAGGCCGCGAAGCCGAGCTGCGAGAGGCGCCCGTCGAAGTTGTGGACGGCGAGGCGCTTGTGGAGCCCGTGGAAGTTCTGGATGTCCCAGAACGGCTGCTGGTAGGGTCCGTTCGCGATGATCGCGAGCTGTGCGCCCTGCGCGGCGTACTTCTCGAGGAAGCGGTAGGTGATGTCGGTGAGGAGCTGCGGGCCCTTCTGCACCGGGTCGAGGCGGCTCGGCCAGAAGAAGAGCGGCGCGTCCGCATTCTCCTCGAGTCCGAGCGCGTGCTGGAGCGCGAGCTTGTTCTGGCGCTTCATCTCCCAGTGGTTGTCAGGACCGTACTTGAACGGAATCTTGTCATCGGTCACCGGATTGTCCGCCGCGTCCGGCGCGTTCAGGATGCCCGCCGCGCAGCCCGCGTTATACTTGGCGCGCATCTCGTTGCGGATCGAGTCCGGCACGAACGAGTGCCAGCCGTTGACGACCTCCTCGAGGAAGGTCGGCGAGACGGTGTTGATGAAGTGCGCCGCGAAGCAGCCCGACGCCTGAAGGTCGATCGGGTTGTTGTTGCGGCTCTCCTCGTAGCTGTACGGCGGATAGCTGTAGTAGAGGTTGGACCAGAACTCCGCCGCGTCGATGCCCGCGTCCTCGACCTGCGCGAGGGTGAGCTTCTGCGTGTGGATGTTATGGACCGTGAAAAGGCAGGGAATGCCCATGCGGCGCGCCGCGGCGGGAATGAGGCCCGTCATCCAGTCGTTGCAGTGGATGAGGTCGGGCTGGACGCGCGGGATGATGTTGTTGATGACCTCGCGCTGGAACGCGAGCGCCAGCTTCAGGTTCGCGTCGCCGCGGTCGTAGACCGTGTCGCGGTAGTAGAAGCAACGGTCCTCCGCGAGATGGATGCGCTCGTCGGAGAGGTGGCTCTTGTACTTGCGGAGCTCCTCGCTCACGAGCTGGGCCGTTTCGACGTGGAACATGCGTCGGTAGTGCGGCAACGCCACGTGCACGTCGGCGCCAAGCTGATATAGCGCGGCGGTGAGGGAGGCGGAAACGTCGGCCATGCCGCCCGCCTTCGCGGACATCTTGCCCGCCAGGTTGCCCATGCCCTCCGGCAGATACGTAATCTCCGGCGTGACAATCAGGATTCTCGGATTCCGTGCTTTTTCTTTAGCCATTTGGTTCGTCCCCTCAATATGACCGCTCTGTTGTGCACCTATTATAGCACAGGACGGCAAAAGAGGGAATTGGTATTTTCACCCACCGTAGACGCGACAATCCCCATCGCATGAGAGAGGACGGCACAAATCAACATCCAGCTTTTTACAAAACAGAAAAAGTGCGCTACTCCTTCGCCCTCGCCGACCTTGGCATCGCCGCACCCGAACAGATGTCCGGCCAGAACACCTCCACCGCCGCCGACATCCACGCGCTCGGCGTTCTCTTCGACCGTCTCAAAGCCGATGGTGAGCGGCTTTTCAAGAGCATGGGCATGAATATGTCCGTGGCGATTACCGTCTTCATTCTGCAATCCCTCCAGCGCGGCAAACTCCCGTTTGAGATTCTTGGCGATCCCTTCTATTCCGAGTCCAGCCAGCGCGAACTCGAAACAACTTGAGCGGCTGGTGGCGTGTCCGCATCAACCAAGCCGACCGCATCGTCTTCCGCATCCAGGGCAAAGAACTTGAAATCCTGTCCTGCAAAGGGCACTACGAATAACCGTTCATGCCCGGCACCAAACTCCTTGGAAAGAGACGGCGAACCCCAGAGAGGAGGTCCGCCGTTGCAAATGACACCCTTACGGAACAGTTA
>CAMEZU010000041.1 GCA_945947925.1 uncultured Verrucomicrobiota bacterium | reverse complement strand
GGCTGCAAGAAGGCGAAGGACGCGGCGGCGGAGATCGGCGTTGGCCTGCAGGCGTTCTGCATCCCCGGATCGGTCGCGGAGAACCGTCAGGTCGGCCGCGGTCACGGCAACCTCGGCGCGATGCTGCTTGATGACGAGACGAAGTGCTTCGCGTTCCTCGCGGGCCACGAGTCGTTTGCGGCGGCGGAAGGTGCGATCAAGATCGCGCTCAACGCGAACAAGGTCCGCAAGACCGACCTCCAGGTCATCCTGAACGGCCTCGGCAAGGACGCCGCGTACATCATCTCCCGCATCAACGGCTTCACCTATTGCAAGACCGTCTTCAACAACAAGACCGAGAAGGTCAAGGTTGTCGAGAAGAAGGCGTTCTCGAAGGGTCCGCGTGCGGCGGTCAACTGCTACGGCGCCGACAACGTGCCGGAAGGCGTTGAGATCATGAAGCTCGAGAACGTGGGCGTGTCCATCACGGGCAACTCCACGAACCCGACCCGCTTCCAGCATCCCGTGGCCGGCACCTACAAGAAGTGGTGCATCGAGAACGGCAAGAAGTACTTCTCCGTCGCTTCGGGCGGTGGTACGGGCCGTACGCTTCACCCGGATAACATGGCGGCCGGTCCGTCCTCCTACGGCATGACCGACACCATGGGCCGCATGCACTCCGACGCGCAGTTCGCGGGCTCCTCCTCGGTGCCGGCGCACGTCGAGATGATGGGCCTCATCGGCATGGGCAACAACCCGATGGTCGGTGCGACCGTCGCGGTGGCCGTCGCCGTCGAGGAGTCCTTCAAGAAGTAAGCCTTCTTCGAAGACTTCGGTCAGGAGGCGCTGCGGGAGACTGCGGCGCCTTCTTTTTGCTATAATACGCGAACTATGAGAATTGTCGTTAAAGTCGGTACGCATGCCATTGCGAAGAAGACGGGTCGTCCGGACTACCAGGCGCTGTCCCGTCTCACCACCCAGCTGAGCGCGCTGCGCAAGGCGGGGCATGAGGTCGTGTTCGTCTCCTCGGGCGCCGTTGCGGCGGGCGTGGAGGCCATGGGGCTTTCGGCGCGACCGACGGACGTGAACGAGATCCAGATGTGTGCCGCGGTCGGCCAGGCCCGCTTCATCTACGAGTACGAGAAGCTCTTCGCCGCGCATGGCGTGAAGATCGGACAGATCCTCCTCACGCACTACGACTTCGAGGAGCACCGCCGCGCGCAGAACGTGAAGAAGGCGCTCGACCGTCTTGTCAAGGCCGGCATCGTCCCGATCATCAACGAGAACGACGTCGTCGCGGACGAAGAGCTCAAGGGCCGCACCTTCGGCGACAACGACTGGCTCAGCTTCCTCATCGCCAAGCTCGTGAAGGCCGATGTCCTCATTCTCCTCACGACGGTGGACGGACTCCTCGACGCGACCGGGAAGCGCATCCCGCGCGTCGAAAGCTTCCGCAACGTGATGAAGCTCGTCCACGCGGGCGAGAAGGGCAAGCTCTCGAAGGGCGGGATGGACTCGAAGCTCAAGGCGGTGAAGGCCGCGGTCGAGGCCGGCATCGACGTGTATGTGGCGAACGGACGCAAGGCCGTGCTCGCCCCGATCCTCGAGGGCAAGTCCGTCGCCACTTTCTTCCCCGGCAGCGCGCTGTGAGGGGTTGGAAGGTTAGAAGGTTGGAAGGTTGGAAGGTTGACTATGGATGTTGCTGAACTGATTCATTCGATGGCGGTGAAGGCGCGGGCGGCGGCCGGGGAGATGCGCAAGCTCTCGACGGCGCAGAAGAACGCGCTCCTGCTGGCGATCGCCGACCGCCTCGAGGCGGACAAGGCCGTCATTGTCGCTGCGAACGCCGAGGACGTGGCGGCCGCGAAGGCCAACGGCCTTTCCCCGGCGATGGTGGACCGCCTGACGCTCACGGACTCCCGCTTCAAGTCGATGGTCGACGGCGTCCGCTACGTCGCCGAACTCCCCGACCCCGTCGGCGAGGCAATCTGGACGCGCGAACGTCCGAGCGGCATCACGATCACGAAGACGCGCGAGCCCTTCGGCGTCGTCGCCGTCGTCTTCGAGTCCCGTCCCAATGTCTTCGTCGACACCGCCGCCCTCTGCCTCAAGACGGGCAACGCGATCATCCTGCGCGGCGGCAAGGAGGCGATCCGCTCGAACACGGCGCTGGCGAAGTCCGTCAGCGACGCCCTCGGCTCATCGTCCATCACTCATCGTTCATCACTTTCCCAGGCCGTGCAGCTCGTCGAGGTTCTCGATCATGCGGCGGTCACGGAGATGGTGCGGGCGGTGGGGCTTATCGATGTCGCGATTCCGCGCGGCGGCGAGCGGCTCATCCGTGCGATGTGCGAGGCGGCGCTCATTCCCGTCCTCAAGCACTACAAGGGCGTCTGCCACGTCTATGTCGACGACAAGGCGGATCTCACGATGGCGCTGTCCATCCTGGACAACGCGAAGGTGCAGCGTCCGTCGGCCTGCAACGCCGCGGAGTGTCTCCTCGTCCACGAGAAGCTCGCGCCGCTCTTCCTGCCGATGGTCCGCGCCTGGGCCGAGGGACGGAAGGTGACGCTGCACGAGACGGACCAGGACTGGGAGCGCGAGTTCCTGGGGCTGGAGCTGAACGTCGGCGTCGTCGCGGACTACAGGGCGGCGATCGCGCACATCAACCGACATGCCTCGCATCATTCCGACTGCATCGTCACGGCGGATGCGGACCGGGCCGCGGAGTTTCTGCGCGACGTCGATTCGGCCTGCGTCTACCACAACGTCTCGACGCGCTTCACGGACGGCGCAGAGTTCGGCATGGGCGCGGAGATCGGCATCTCGACGGACAAGCTGCATGCGCGCGGTCCGATGGGACTCGAGGAGCTGACGACCTACAAGTACACGGTGACCGGAGACGGCGTGATCCGGTCCTGACGGACAATGGCGGAGATTCTCATCGTCGAGGACGAGCGGATCTGCGCCCGTCAGTACGCCGACCTGTTCTTGTCCGCCGGCTATGCGGTCCGCCTCGCCCGCACGGCGGCGCAGGCGCTCGCGGCCTTCGTCGAGCGTGTCCCCGACGTCGTTCTCCTGGACATCATGCTGCCGAAGGGGGATGGCTTTCAGGTGTGCGCGCAGCTGCGCGCGCGGGACGCCTTCGTGCCGATCGTCTTCAACACGGCGCTCGAGGGGACGGCGGACAAGCTGAAGGGACTCGAACTCGGCGGGGACGACTACGTCCTCAAGACCGATCCCCCGGAGGAGCTGCTCGCACGCGTGGCACGGGCGGTGCGCCGGCACCGGGCCTTCCTCGATTCGCGGCGGGCGCGCAACCTCCTCCGGCTCGGCCGCGTGACGGTCGACCTAGAGGCGCTGGAGCTCGCGGACGGCGCGGGGCGGCTCGTCCGCCTGACGCGGACGGAGGCGGACATCCTGCGTCTCCTCGACGAGGCCGGCGGCGAGCTGGTGACGGCGAACGACTTGATCGACGCGACGCGCGGCGAAGGCTTCGTCTGCGACGAGCACACGGTCTACGTCCATCTCGCCAATCTCCGCCGCAAGCTCGGTCCCGCGCGCGACCTCCTCGTCACCGAACGGGGCGCCGGCTACCGCCTGATGCGGTGACGGACGCCTCCCCTGCGGTTGAAATTCCGAATGTCCCACGGGTTGCTTGATATGGTAAAATAATGGCGATGCAAAGTCCTATCGCCATTGTCGGCATGAGTTGCCGTTTCGCCGGGTGCCCTTCGGTTTCCGCCTTCTGGGATGCCGTCATGGCCCGGCGGAGCCTGCTGACGGTTCCGGGGACGGCCGTGGAGCTGCCGGTCGGGCAGCGCAACGTCTTCGACCGGCCGTATCCGGCGCGGCTCGGCCAGCTCGGCGACCTCTACGCCTGCGTCCCGTCGATGCAGAATTTTCCGCGTCAGGTCAATGCGGGCGAGAACCAGGACCTCTACTTTGCGACGCAGCTTGCCTTCGACGCGCTGGCGGACGCGTCGATTCGTCCCCACTCGCGCGAGCCGATCCGCGGCACGGTCCGTCTCGGCTATGCGCCCCCGTTCAACGCCTCGACCGTGAACTGGCTGCAGCATACGGCCTATCTCGACCAGACGATGGAGATCCTGCGGCGGTTCATGCCGAACGCGCCGGAGGAGCTGCTGGAGGAGACGAAGGCGAAGCTGAAGGAATCCCTGCCCGAGCCGAACGCCGCGTCGTTCCTGCTCGGAACGGGCTATCGGTTCGTCTCGTGGATCGCGCGCGAGTGCTCCTTCGTCGGGGCGGCCGAAATCGTGGACGCGGGACTTCTCTCGGGCGCGGCGACGGTGATGGACGCCTGCGACGACCTGCGCAGCGGGAAGGCGGACGTGGCCCTGGCGGGCGCGCTGACGGCGCCGCTCAACCGGTCGTACCTGCAGGGGCTTTCGGGCGAAGTGCCGTTCTCGACGCGCTCGGAGCTGCATCCCTTCGAGCAGGACGCGACGGGCACGATCCCGGGCGAAGGCGGCGCGTTCTTCGTTCTCAAGCGGCGCGAGGACGCGCTGAAGGCGCACGACCGGATCTACGCGCTGATCCGGTCCGTCGCGGTTGGCCACAATCCGGAGGATAATCCCTCGTGGATCCTGTCGGAGGCGCTCCGCGAGGCGGATGCCGCGGTGCCGTCGGTCGGCCTCATCGAGGCGGACGGCTCGGGCATCGGCGAGATGGAGGCGCGTGAGATCGAGGCGATCCAGCGGCTCTGGGGCGAGCACAGGCCGGGCGGTCCGCTCGTGGGCATCGGCTCGGTGAAGGGCAACGTCGGCCACACCTTGCGCGCGTCGATGGCGGCGGGCCTCATCAAGGCTGCGCTGGCGCTCCGGTACCGCGTGCTGCCGCCGCAGGTCGTGCCGGACCATCCGTCCGACGCGATCTCGAACCTCGGCTCGAGCGCGTACCTGCTGACGGAGGCGCGTCCGTGGATCATGGCGTCGGCGGCGAAGGCGCGCCGTGCGGCGGTGATCGGGTCGAACTTCACCCCTTGCAATCCGGTTGGCGTTGCCAGCCGGTCCGGCCGCAGCGCGGCCATCATCCTGGAAGAGGAACCGGAGGACGGACGATGACGACGGCGCCTTCTGTATTCGGCGGCACCGAGCTGGTGGTCGTGTCCGCGGCGGACGATGCGGACCTCGTGGCCGAGATCGGCCGTCTTGTCAAGTTCATCGACCGCATCCCTGACGTCGCCCTCGTGGACATCGCCTACACCTGCAGCCTGCGGCACGGTCCCGCGCGTTTGGCGCTCGTCGCCTCGTCGACGCAGGACCTGCGCGAGCGTCTCGCGTCGGCGAAGAGCCGTCTCGAGTCGGGCACGGTGACGCGCCTGAAGGACAAGAGCGGCACGTACTACTTCCGCGAGCACCTCCTGGGCGAGGGACAGGGCAAGCTCGCGTTCGTCTTCCCGGGCGCGTGGTCGTTCTATCCGGACATGATGCGCGACCTCGTCGTGCAGCATCCCGAATGCCGCATGCCGTTCGACGAGCTCGAGGAGGCGATGGCGGACGATCCCGAGTTCACGCCGTCCAACTTCATCTTCCCGCCCGCGCCGTACTACCGGCACGATGCGGACATCTTCAGCTCGGGCGCCTATTCGGAGGCCTTCGTCTCGGTCTTCGCCGCCTGCGCGGCGCTCTCGCGGCTCCTGGACGCGATGGGCGTGCGTCCGGACGGCGTCGTCGGCTGCGCCGGCGGCGACCTGGCCGCGACGGCGCAGTCCGGCGCGACAGGCGTGAACACGCCGCGCGGCGAGCGCGTGCGCGCCCTGCGCGAGATCTACAAGATCGTCAGCAAGGCGATCGACCACGAGGGCCTGCCGCCGATGGCGGTGGTGACGGTGCTCCTGAAGCGGCCCGAGGACCTGGACGGACTCGTGGCGTCGTTCCCTGACGGAGCGGTCTACCTGGCGGTCGACTTCTCGCCGAAGATGAAGACGTTCGCGATCGAGCCGGACTTCGAGGAGGCGGCGATGAAGGCGTTCGCCGATGCCGGGATCCGCACGCTGAAGCTCGAGCTGAACCGTCCGTTCAACACGCCGAAGTGCGCGGCGGTGGTGCCGGCGATCCGCAAGTTCGCGGCGAACTGGCTCAAGTCGGAGCCGGTCTGCGACGTCTATTCGTGTGCGCTCGGGGACCTGCTGTCGCGCAAGCCGCGGCACGCGCGGAACGAGACGGCGGAGCGGTGGACGAAGACGATCCGCTTCGCCGACACGGTCCGCAAGATGCATGCGGACGGCTACCGGGTCTTCGTGGAGGTTGGTCCGCGCGGCATCATGACCGGCGCGATCGAGGAGACGCTGGCGGGTGAGAAATTCGCCGCGGTGGCGCTGAACTCGATTCACCGCCGCGGACGGCTCCAGATGCAGCACAGCCTCGCCCAGCTGGCGGCGCTCGGCGCGGAGATGGACCTGTCGCGTCTCTTTGCGCGGCGTCGCGCCCGCAAGCTCGACTTTGACGCGGTGCTCTCGATGGAGATGCGCCGGGACGCGGAGATGAAGCTCTCGCGCGCCTTCCCGCGGCTGATGCTTCACGGCGACGTGACGTCGACGGCCTCGTACCTGCAGGAGCCGAAGGGACGCGGGGCGAAGGTCGCCGCGCGGGCGGCGGCGAAGGCGGCGCAGGAGGGCTACCGGCTGCAGTTCAAGTCGGGCGCCACGTGTCCGCTCATCTCGGACGCGCCGCCGACGCAGTCCGTCCCGGGCGTTCTCTACGAGTTCACGAAGTCCTTCCGCCTGACGGACGCGCCGTTCATCGGCGACTTCGCCTACGGCGCGAGCCAGCTGTCCTACTCCGACCCGAACCTGCGCGGCCTCGTCATGCTGCCGATTCCCGTCGCGGTGGAGATCATGGCGGAGACGGCCCTGCGCGTCGTGCCGAACCGGCACCTCGTCAGCATCGAGGACTTCATCTGCCGGCGCCAGGTCCCGTTCAAGAAGGGCGCGCTGCAGCTCACGGTCCACGCCGAGCGGGTGTCGCCCAACGACCCGAAGACGGCGGCGGTGAAGGTGCAGATCCGGACGGACGCGCCGGGCGAGGAGTACACGTGGCCGCTGATGGAGGCGAACTTCGTCCTGGCGCAGGAGCCGCAGCCGGTGACGCCGTCCGAGGTCGCGCCCCTCGCGCATCCGCGCACGGTCCACTGGTCCGGCCGCGACATCTATCCCTCGAAGCTCGGCTCCGGCAAGCGCCTCAGGGGGATCGCCTTTGCGGAGAACTGGTCGGAGAGCGGCATCGACTACGAGGTCGTGGTGCCGCCGCTCGCGCGGAACGTCACCTTCACGCAGATGCCGGTGTGGGCGGTGAATCCGCTGCTCATGCACGACGTGGTGAGCGGCTTCAAGCTCTGGCGCTGCCACGAGCGCTTCGCCGGCGCGTTCTCGTTCCCGTTCCGGTTCCGCCGGATGGACCTGCGCGGTCCCGTCCCGAAGGAGGGCGCGCAGCTGAACTGCTACCTGCGCCTCACCGGCGTCACGCCGCGTTCGCATCTCTGCGACATCACGGTGACGGACGGCAACGGCGGCGTCGCGATGGAGGTGGACGGCTGGGAGGAGATCACCGAGCGCGTGCCGAAGGAATTCTGCGAGATGGTCCTCCAGCCCGCGACGCGGTTCATCTCGGAGTCGGTGCCGAAGGAGGTCTTCGGCGATCCCGGGACGGACGTCGCCTCGGCGGTGATCACCGAGGTTCCGTATCCGATCTTCGAGCGCAACGAGGAGCTCTGGCTCAAGATCCTGAGCTATGTCGTCCTCAACGCGCCCGAGCGCAAGGAGCTCGCCGAGATGAAGGGGTCCGTCTCCCGCCGCACCGAATGGCTGTTCGGGCGCATCGCGGTGAAGGAGGCGGTCCGCCGCTACCTGCGCGACTTCCATCAGGCGCGCTGGAGCTACGCCGACGTCCAGATCTGGCCGAACGAAAACGGCAAGCCGCAGGCGATCGGCGCGTGGGGCGACAACCTCACGGCGAAGATCGACGTCGCGATCGCCCACACGTCGCAGTTCGTCATCGCGCTCGCGGCCGCGAACGCCCGCGTCGGCGTGGACGTCGAGTCCGTCAGCCGCAACCTGTCCGAGGAGTTCACCAACGGCGTCTTCTCGCCGGAGGAGCTCGCCCTCGCCACGCAGGCGACGAACGTCTCGCAGGCGATCATCCGCTTCTGGTGCGCGAAGGAGGCCGTCTCCAAGGCGCTCGGCACGGGCATCCGCTATCCGCCCAAGCAGATGGTCATCACCGGCTATCTCGCCGATTCCGGTTCGATCACGGTCCGCCTCACGGGCGCCTGGTCGGACGTGTTCAAGAATTTCACCGGACGCGACATCCCGGTTTCCTCGCGCGTGATGCGCGACCACGCCCTTGCGTTCTGTTTCATCCCCGCCTCGATGTTCAATGAAGAGTGAGTTCCCCGAATACGCCTGCCCCTACGCGCAGCGCCTCGCCGCGAAGTCGAAGCGTTTCGCGCGTCAGGTCTACGATGGTTTGTCGTCACGCGGAATCAGGCCATCAAACCATCAAACCGGCGAACGCTTCTCCGAGGATCCCTTCGGCGAGCTGACGCACGCTTCGAAGTGCTGGGGACTGAAGCAGCGCTTCCCGGACCGCGTCCTCGTCATGACCGCGGACACCTGCTTCATGAACTGCCGCCACTGCACGCGCCGCGGCCTTCTCGGCAAGGCGCAGGTGGTGCGGACGGACGACCAGCTCGCGGCCTGCGTCGCCTACGTGAAGGCGCATCCGAAGGTGCGCGACGTCCTTCTCTCGGGCGGGGACATCCTGACCCTCTCCGACGCGCAGGTGCTGAAGTTCGTGGACGCCTTCGCCGCGCTGCCGCAGGTCGAGCTCGTCCGCGTCTGCACGCGCGCGGTCTGCACGAATCCCGGCCGCGTCACGCCGAAGCTTGCGAAGGCGCTCGGCCGCTCGAAGAAGGTCTGGGTCAACACGCAGTTCAACTGTGCGGACGAGCTGACGGACGAGGCGCGCCGCGCGGCGGCTCTCCTCGTCGACGCGGGCGTCCCCGTGAGCTGCCAGACCGTGCTCCTCCGCGGCGTCAACGATTCGTCTGCGGAGATGCTGAAGCTCCTCCGCGCCCTCTCGGCCGCGCGGATCCGTCCCTACTACGTCTTCCAGTGCGATCCCGTCGCGGGCATCGACCGCTTCCGCGTCCCGCACGAGAAGGCCCGCGCGATCGAGCTCGCCTGCGCCGAGCGGATCGGCGGACTCGCCCTCCCGCGTTTCGTCGCGGACCTCCCCGGCGCGAAGCGCAAGACCCCGCTCGCGGAGCTCTGACGGATGAGCTGGACCTGGTACATCCTCGCGAGCGCCGTCTTCCTGGCCCTCTATGACCTCGCGAAGAAGGCGAGCGTGCGCGACAACGCCGTGCTGCCGACGCTCCTCTGCTCGACGGTCTTCGGGTGCGCGGCGTTCGTGCTGGGCCTGTGGGCGGCGGGTCGCCTCCCCGGGGCGGCGGCGGCCGTCGACGGTCCGCTCGTCCTCCTCGGCCTCGCGAAGAGCGTCATCGTCGCGACCTCGTGGGTCTTCACCTTCTGCGCGCTCCGGACGCTCCCGATCTCGATCGCAACGCCGATCCGCGCGTCCGCCCCCGCGCTCGTCTTCCTCCTCGCGTTCTTCCTCTACGGCGAGACGTCGGGATGGCTCCAGGGACTCGGCATGCTGACCGTCTTCGGCGGCTACTTCGTCTTCTCCTGGGCCGGAAAGCACGAAGGCATCGACTTCTTCCGCAACCGCGCCGTCTGGTGCGCGATCGCGGGCGCCTTCTTCTCCGCGATTTCCGCGGTCTGGGACAAGTATCTCTTCCAGCTCCGCCAGCTCGACAAGGAGGCCGTCCAGTTCCTCTTCCAGATCGGCCTCGTCCTTGTCTACGGACTCCTCCTCCTGGCGACATGGGGTTGGCGGAAACGGAAGACAACCCTCCGACCTTCCAACCCTCCAGCCTTCGAGTGGCGCTGGACGATGCCGCTCGTCGGCATCCTCCTCGCCGCGGCGGACTGGCTTTACTTCGCGGGTATCGCGCCCGAGGGCGTTCCGATTTCCGTCGCATCGCTGATGCGCCGCTTTTCGGTCGTCCTCACGTTCCTCCTCGGCGCGAAGTTCTTCCACGAGACGAACCTCGTCCGCAAGGGACTGGCCCTCGCGGCGATCCTGATCGGCGTCGTCCTCCTCTGTCTCGGGAAGTGAACGGACGCCGCACGGCCGCGCAGGCCTGAATTCGGACTTAACCCCCAAGAAACAGACAAAAGGAACAACAGAACAATGAACTTGGCCAAGTACATCGACCACACGTTTCTCAAACCGAACGGCTCGCCGAAGGACATCGCGAAGCTCTGCCGCGAGGCGAAGAAATACGGTTTCGCGTCCGTCTGCGTCCACCCCTGCGAGGTGCCGCGCTGCGCGAAGCTCCTGAAGGGGACGGACGTCGCGGTCTGCACGGTGATCGGCTTTCCGCTCGGACAGAACACCCCGACCACGATCCTCTTCGAGACGCTCGAAGCGATTGAAAACGGCGCGGACGAGCTGGATTTCGTCCTGAACGTCGCGCAGCTGAAGGTCGCGGCGGCGAAGGGCGAGGAAAGCCGTGAGTACGAGGAGCTGCTGGACGAGTGGTCCGTCATCAAGAGGGCCGTCGAGGAGACGAAGGCCGAGGCCGTCACGAAGCTGATCATCGAGTGCTGCTACCTGACGGACGAGGAGAAGGTTGTCGCCTGCAAGCTGGCGAAGGCGGCGGGTTTCGACTTCGTGAAGACCTCGACGGGCTTCGGTACGGGCGGCGCGACGGTCGCGGACGTGAAGCTCATGCGCAAGACGGTCGGGAAGAAGATGGGCGTCAAGGCCGCGGGCGGCATCCGCACAAAGGCCGACGCCGAGGCGATGATTGCCGCCGGAGCCACCCGCCTCGGCTGCTCCGCCGGCGTCGCCATCGTCGCGTGAGGCGTCCTCGCCTCCCCAGCTGAGAACCTCAAAGGATGAACCGCAGACAGACGCAGACGGCCTGCGCTCACGCTTGCCCTGAGTTTGACACCTGCGCGGCGGTTTTGTTATCATTTTGC
>CAMEZU010000040.1 GCA_945947925.1 uncultured Verrucomicrobiota bacterium | reverse complement strand
CAGGTGAAGTCGACCTCGACGGACGGCTCGGTGAACGGGAAGAAGTGGGGACGGAAGCGCACGGTGACGCCGTCGCCCATCATCTCCTTCGCGAAGTACGCGAGCACCGACTTGAGGTCCGCGAGCGACACGGGCTTCGTGTCGACGTAGAGGCCCTCGATCTGGTGGAAGTTCGCCGAGTGGGTCGCGTCCGTCGTGTCGCGGCGGTAGGTGCGGCCGGGGCAGATAACGCGCACGGGCGGCTTGTTGCCCATCATCGTGCGGATCTGCACGGGCGACGTCTGGGTGCGCAGGAGGCAGTCCTCGCCGAACCAGAACGTGTCGCTGCGATCCTGCGACGGATGGTGCGCGGGCGTGTTGAGCGCCGTGAAGTTGTTGAACTTGTTCTCGAGCTCGGGACCGTCCGCGACGGTGAAGCCGAGCCGCGCGAAGATCGCGGCGGACTCCTCAATGACGCGCGAGAGCGGATGCTTCACGCCGAGGCCCCGCCAGCGGCCGGGGAGCGTCAGGTCGGCGTCGACCTTCTTCTCGGCGGCGGCGGCGCCGCCCTTCGCCGCGAGCGCGGCCTCCACCTCGGCGCGCCAGGCCTGGACGGCCTTGCCGAACGCGGGACGCTCCTCCTTCGGAACGTCCTTCATCGCCTTGATGAGGGCCGGGATCGAGCCGTTGCGGCCGACATACTTCACACGCAGGGTTTCGACCGCCGCCGCGTCAGCCGCCGCGGCAATCTCCTTCAGGCTCTCCGCCTTCGCAATCTCAAGTTCTGCCAGAGTCATTGTTCTTCCTCGAAAGTCTGCGTATTATATCACAAATCGCCGCTCAGCGGACGATGGCCCTGCGGGCCTCGGCGAGATCGGCGAATTCGCCGCCGACGATCATCTGGACGATGAGGTTGCCGATGGCGGTTCCTTCCGTCGGTCCGGTGAAGACCTCGAGGCCGGTCGCCTCGGCCGTCAGCTCGTTCAGGTAGCGGTCCTTGCTGCCGCCGCCGACGATGTTGACGGACGTGTAGGCCTTGCCGGTGATCCGCGAGAGGTTGGCGATCGCGTCGGCGTAGCCCTTCGCGAGCGAGCGGTAGACGCACTGCATGAGCTCGCCGACCGTCTTCGGCGCAGCGCCGGACTTCGCGGCCTCGGCCAGCACCTCGCCGACCATCGAGGCGGGGTTCAGGAAGCCCTGCGCGTTGACGTCGACCGTCGTCGCGTAGCCCGCGGCCGCGCGGGCGGCCTGCTCGAGGTCGTCGAACGAGTACTTCCGGCCCGGTTCGTAGTCGCCGATCGCCCGAAGCGCCGCCTCGGTCGCGTCGCGTCCCTTGCCCTCGACGTAGCTGACGCCGTTGAGCTCGCGGCGGATCGACTGGATGATCCAGGATCCCATGATGTTCTTGAGGTAGCGGTAGCGTCCCCACGCGCCGCCCTCGTTGGTGAAGTTCGCCGCGCAGCTCTCGGGTGTCGTGATGGCCCGCTCGTTCTCGACGCCGAGGAGCGACCAGGTGCCGCTCGAGAGGTAGACCGCCCGGTCGTCGCGCGCCGGGACGGCGAGGTAGGCGCTGCCCGTGTCGTGCAGGGCGGGGAGGACGACCTTCACGCCCTTGTACGCGCCGACGGTCGCGCCCGGCATCTCGAGCTTTCCGAAAAGGCCCGTCGGAAGGCCGAGCTTCGCGATGAGGTCGTAGTCCCAGTCCTTCTTCGCCGCGTCGAGGAGCGAAGTCGTCGAGGAGTCGGTGTACTCGTGGACGATGTTCCCGGTGAGGCGGTAGTTGAGGTACTCCGGCACCATCAGGAAGTGCGCGGCCTTCGCGAGCTGCTCCGGATGCTCCTTCTTGAGCGCCCAGAGCTGGTAGATCGTGTTGAAGCTCGTCTTCTGGATGCCCGCGCGGGCGTAGAGGTCCGCGAAGGAGAGGACGGAGGCCTCGATCTCGGCATCCGCCCCGGCCGTGCGCGCGTCGCGGTAGGCGACGGCGTCGGAGACGAGCTCGCCCCGCCCGTCGAGGAGGACGAAGTCGACGCCCCAGGTGTCGATGCCGATGGATTCGACCGTGTCGCCGCGTTCGGCGGCGAGCGCAAGTCCCGCGTCGATGCCGGCTTTCACCGAGGCGACGAGCGCCTCGATGTCCCAGCAGTCGTGTCCGTCCTTGCGGACCTGTCCGTTCTCGAAGCGGTAGACCTCCTCGAGCGTGATCTTTCCGTCAACGACGGAACCGAGGATGTGACGGCCCGAACTGGCGCCGATGTCGATCGCGAGATAGCGCTTCATGTCACGGACCTCCCGCTCCAGACGCACGCGGCCGGTGCCGCACACGCGGCCGCCAGCGCGCCCCCCGTCATCACCATCGTCTTCTTCATCGTTACGCTCCCTTTCCCGCTTGGTTCCAAACGATGCCCGAAATCCCGCCGGCGACCTCCGCCGCCACCATCGGGACGCCCTAAATTATACCAAAACAACCCTCGTTTTTGATATAATGTCTTACATGGAAAAGAAGTCCCAGAATCCCGGCCGCTCCTGGCTACTGATCGCCCTTGTCGGGCTTGCCGTCCTGGCGTTCTACAAGATGGGCGCCGGCACGAACAAGCCCCGCGAGCTGGCGGTGGTCGAGTTCCTCGGCGAATGCGCCGCCGGCCGCGTGTCCGACCCCATTTACCGTGTCGTCGACCATGACGACGGCATCACCTACCTGCAGGGCGACGGCACCGCCGAAAACGGCGAGAAGTACGTCTACCGCGTCAATCTCGTTCCCGGCGAGAACCAGAACCTGATGGAGGCGCTGCAGGCCGCCGGGCGGAAGGTCCAAGTGCGCAACGAGACGAGCGCCTTCTCGCCCTTCGTGGTGAACATCCTCTTCTTCCTCGCCACGCTCGCACTCTTCTATTGGTTCTTCGCCCGCCGCATGGGCGGCGACGGCGGGCCCTTCGGCATGGGGAAGTCCCGCGCCAAGATGCTCACGGGCAAGGAGGAGAAGAAGCGCGCGACGTTCGCGGACGTCGCGGGCGTCGACGAGGCGAAGGAGGAGGTGCAGGAGATCGTCGCCTTCCTGAAGGAACCGTCCGCCTTCCAGAAGCTCGGCGGCCGCATCCCGAAGGGCGTCCTCCTCGTCGGGCCGCCCGGCACGGGCAAGACGCTCCTCGCGCGCGCGATCGCTGGCGAGGCCGGGGTCCCGTTCTTCTCCATCTCGGGCAGCGACTTCGAGGAGATGTTCGTCGGCGTCGGCGCCTCGCGCATGCGCGACATGTTCGCGGAGGCGAAGAAGCGCGCGCCCTGCATCGTCTTCATCGACGAGATCGACTCCATCGGCATGAAGCGCAGCGGCGCGGGCGCGTTGACGGGCAGCCACGCCTACGAGCAGACCCTGAACACGATGCTCGTCGAGATGGACGGCTTCGACGCCAACGAGGGCGTCATCGTCATCGCCGCGACGAACCGTCCCGACACGCTCGACGCGGCGCTTCTCCGTCCCGGCCGCTTCGACCGCCAGGTGACGGTGGACCTGCCGACCCTCAAGGGACGCGAAGAGATCCTCCTTCTCCACGGCAAGAAGATCAAGTTCGCGAAGGATGCGGACGTGAAGCGCGTCGCGCGCGGCACGCCCGGCTTCTCGGGCGCCGATCTCGCGAACCTCCTCAACGAAGCCGCGCTGATGGCCGTCCGGAAGAAGCTCGAGGGCGTCGACATGCAGACCCTCGACGAGGCGCGCGACAAGGTGCTGTGGGGACGCGAGCGCAAGTCCGCCGGCTTCTCGGCGAAGGAGCGCGAGACGACGGCCTGGCACGAGGCGGGCCACGCCCTCCTACAGGTCCTCTCCTCGAACGCCGACCCGCTCCACAAGGTGACGATCATCCCGCGCGGGCGCGCCCTCGGCGCGACGATGGCACTGCCGAAGGAGGACGTGCTCAACCACACGCGTAGCTGGTTCCTCGACCAGATGGTCATCTGCTGCGGCGGACGCATCGCGGAGAAGCTCTTCACGGGCGACATCTCCACCGGCGCGGCGCAGGACATCCGCCAGGCGACCGAGATCGCGCGCGGCATGGTCTGCCGCTTCGGCATGAGCCCGAAGTTCGGCTTCCAGAGCTTCAGCGAGCCGAACGCCTGGTCCGCGGCCGAAAACCAGCCCGCCTACAGCGAGGCGACCTCCCAGGCGATCGACGCCGAGGTCTCCCAGCTCATCGAATCGGCCTACGCCCGCGCGGAGAAGCTGATCGCCGACAACCGCGAAACGCTCGAGAAGCTCGCGAAGACGCTCTTCGAGAAGGAGACGATGGACGGACGCGACGTCGAGGCGCTGGTCAGGGGGGAAGATTTAGGTCAAGGTCAAGGTCAAGATCAAGATCAAGGTCAAGGCCAAGGTCAAGATGAAGGTCAAGGTGAAGGTGAAGGTGTAGGCTGAGCATGGAACTCCTGTCGGCCATTCTCCAGATCGGCATTCTCTATGTCGTGATCTACGCGATCCTCAAGGGTTCGCGCGGTTCGCGTTTCGGCCAGGCCCTGATGGGCGTCGGCGTCCTGACGACCGTCCTCGCGGCCTTCACTTATCTCTTCCATTTTTACGTCCTCGCCCTGATCGTCAAGTACCTGCTGATCTACATCGCCATCTCGACGGTCGTCATCTTCCAGCCGGAGATCCGCCGCATCCTCGCGACCGTCGGCGCCTTCGGATTTTTCGAGAAGAGCCGCCGCCAGGCGCGCAACGGCGAGATCACGCCCGAGCAGTTCACGGAGATCCTGGCGGACCTCGCCGCCCATCGGATGGGCGCGCTCTTCGCCTTCGAACGCGGCATCTCGCTGCGCGGCTACGAGGACACGGGCGTGCGGACCGACGCCGTGATCTCCCGCGAACTGATTCGATGCGTCTTCATGCAACCCCTGCCGCTGCATGACGGCGGGGCGATCATCCGCAACGGACGGCTCGCCTCCGCCCACTGCATCTTCCCCGTCTCGAACAATCCCGACCTCATCCGCAGCGGCATGCGCCATCGCGCCGCCGTCGGCCTGTCGGAGGAGACCGACGCGCTCGTAATCGCCATTTCCGAAGAACGCGGCACGATTTCGGTCGCCCACAACGGCAAGATCTTCCGCTACGACGACCCGGCCGGCAGAGCCGCCGTCAAACGCTGGGTCACCAAGGCCCTTCTGGGCGAAACCCGCGACCGCAGCCTCCTGCACGCCGCGATCGACAGGATCCACGCGTTCCTGCTCACGCCCGTTTTCGAGAAAGGCAGGAAAGACGCATGAGAAAGGAAAAGGAAACCGGCCTCTTCCGTCGGATCGGAGCGGCCTTCACCCGCAATTTCGGACTGAAGCTCCTCTCGCTCGCCCTGGCGGTTCTTATCTACGTGGTCCTCCGACCCGAGGCCCATCCCCACGCGCAGTCGTCGGTCCTGCCCGTGCCGGCCGTCCTGCCCAGACCGGCGGCGGCCCCGGAACCCGAGGCGGCGCAGACGGGCGAACGGCCGCCGGCCGCCCCTGCGCGGCAGGAGGCCCGGCCGGAAGAGACGCCGAAGCCGCCCGCGCGCAAGACCCAGTCTCCGAACCAGGCGCAGGCGACGGACGGCGGGGCGAAGAAGGTCCCCGCCGCCCCGAAAAGACCCAAGAACACGTAGTGACATGGCAACTCCAGACAACAGCAAGACAGAAAGACGTTTCACCGGGTGGCTATTCTTCCCGATCGCCCTTTTTCCCCTCGTCGCCCTCCTGACCTACGACCACGGCGCCATCGGCAGCCTCAACGCGCCCGTCCGTTCGAGCACGAACTGGATCGGCGCCATCGGCGACGGATTCGCCTACTGCGCCTACCTCACCTTCGGACTCGCCGCCTGGATCATCCCCGTCCTCTTCATCGTCATCGGCGCCCGCGTGGTCGTCGGCGCCCGGTTGCGGCCCGGGCGACGGACCGTCTGGACGCTCGTCTTCCTCGTCGCGGCGGCCTGTCTTCTGGACGTGCTCCAGTCCAGCGCCCCCGGCATCGAGGCCCAGCGCGTCCGCTTCGAATGCATGCGCGCCGGCGGCTTCGTCGGCTACTTCATCGGGTCTCTGGTCCTGCGGCCGCTCCTGTCCGACATCGGCACGGGCGTCCTGCTGCTGCTGGTCCTGGCCGCCTCGCTCGTCGGCTCGGTCGGCGCCTCGCGGGTCGGGCGCTTCTTCGCCGCGCTCGGACACTGGGCCATGGCCGACGAGAACCGCTTCGACCCCGGAGACGCCAAGCCCGGCACCGAGGAATACGACAACGCCCAGGCCGCCTACAACGCCGCCCTCCAGGCCCGCGAAGAGGCCCGCCGCCAGCGCGAGGAGGAGAAGGAGCGCATCCGCGCCGAGAAGGCCGCCGCCCGCGCCGCCGCCGAAGCCGCCAGGGAGGCGGCCCGCCAGGCCAAGGAGGAGGCGCGTCTCGCCAAGGAAGCCGAGCGCCTGGCCCGCCAGAAGGAGGCCGAACGGCTGGCCGCCGAACGCCTCGAGGCCATGAAGGCCGCGGCTGCGGCGGCCCGCGCCCGCGCCCAGCAGACAAGGGCGCCCGTCCCCGCGCCCGCGCCTGTTGCGGCACCCGTCCCCGCCGCCCCGGCGGCCCCGGCCGCCGAAGCGGCACCTGTCGAGGACAAGGGACCCTACATCCTCCCCTCCGTTTCCCTTCTCGCGCCGCTCAAGGCCTCGACGGCCGACCACAGCGACGTCGGCGAGATGAGCCAGCGCCTCATCGACACGCTGAAGCTCTTCGGCGTGGACGCGACCATGAGCTACACGGTGCAGGGGCCGGTCGTCACCAAGTATGCCGTCATGCTCGCGCCCGGAACCCGCTACTCGACGGTCACCGGCCTCCAGGACAATCTCAAGGGCGCGCTCCGCGCGAAGTCCCTCCGCATCGAGGCCCCGATCCCGGGCGAGGAATGCGTCGGCATCGAGGTGCCGAACCGCAAGCCCGCCGGCATCACCTTCCGCGAGATCTTCGAGTCCGACGCCTGGAAGAACGCCAAGGCCGAGTTGCCGCTCCTCTTCGGCAAGCGGGCGGACGGCAAGGAGCTCGTCGCGGACCTCGCGTCCATGCCGCACATGCTCGTCGCCGGCGCGACCGGACAGGGCAAGTCGGTCTGCCTCAACTCGCTCATCAACGGCCTGCTCATGACCCGGACGCCCGAGCAGCTCAAGCTCATCATGGTCGACCCGAAGTGCGTCGAGTTCACGCCCTACTCGTCCATCCCTCACCTCCTCGTGCCCGTCATCACCGACAACCGCAAGGTCGTCTTCTCGCTCCACTGGGCCGTCGCCGAGATGGAGAAGCGCCTCAAGATGTTCGCCCGCGCCCGCGTGAGGAACATCTACGACTTCAACCACCGCAAGACCTTCACGCAGACCGACATGTTCGGCAACGACGCGGAAGTCGCGAGCGACATCCCGAAGACCGTCCCCTACATCGTCATCATCATCGACGAGGCGGCGGACCTCATCGGCCAGTGCGGCAAGGAGGTGAACCCCGACATCCAGCGCATCACCCAGAAGGCGCGCGCGGCGGGCATCCACCTCATCCTCGCCACCCAGCGTCCCGACGCCAAGATCATCACCGGCGCCATCAAGGCGAACATCCCGGGCCGCGTCGCCTTCAAGACGTCGTCCTCCGTCGACTCGCGCACGATTCTCGACGACACCGGCGCGGAGAACCTCATCGGACGCGGTGACATGCTCTTCAAGGGCAAGGACGGACTCCTCATCCGCGCCCAGGGCGCGTGGATCAGCGACGAGGAGATTGCCAACGTCACCGGCTTCATCGAGCAACACTCGAACGTCCAGTTCGACGACCGCTTCACCAAGAAGCTGAGCACCATCAAGGAGGTCGAGAAGGACATCTTCGCCGATGACGAGGAGGAAGGCGGCGGCGAAGACGAAGGCGCCCAGGAGACGAAGCAGGCCCAGCGCGAACTCGTCAAGGCCGCCGCCAACGCCGACGACTTCAAGAAGGCCGTCGAATGCGTCATCAACACGAAGCGCGCCTCGACCTCGCACTTCCAGCGCCAGATGGGCTGGGGCTACAACCACGCGGCGAAGATCCTGGACATGCTCACCGAGCGCGGCATCGTCAGCGCCCCGCAGGGCATGGGACCGCGCCAGATCATCATGGACCAGGACCAGCTCGTCGCCATCCTCAACGGCGACGACGGCGCCGTCGCGTCCGACGGGGCCGCGGCCGAGGCGGACGACGCAACAACGGCCGAGGCCGGTGACGGAACGGACGCCACTGACGAATCCCTTATCACGGAGGAACAAGCATGATCGAATTCGGAGCCACCCTTCGCGCCGCACGCGAAGCCCGGGGACTGACCCCCGCCCAGCTCGCCCAGACCACCCACCTCATGGCCCAGCAGATCGAGGCCCTCGAGAACGAGGACTTCTCCAAGATCGCCGCCCCCATCTACGGACGCGGCTTCGTGAAGCTCTACTGCGAGGCCGTCGGCATCGACCCGAGGCCGATGATGCAGGAGTTCACCGAAATCTTCTCCGGAAACCGCCAGCCCGCGATCCGCATGCGCAACGCGGCCCCCGCACCCGCCCCGGCTCCGGCCCCTGCGCCCGAGCCGGAATCCGCGGTCGCCGCCGAGCCGCCTGCAGCCCCGGACTTCGACATTCCCCCTGCGCCCCCCGCCGAGGAGCCCCCTGCGGACGATGACGGCTTCCGCCTGGTGTCCGACGTCGTTCCCGCGCGCCCTGCGGCGCCGAAGACCCCGGCCGCGGTTCCCCCGTCCGCCCCGGACGCCGGCGACGGATTCCTCTTCCCGCAGGACCAGCCCGCCGAGGCGCCCCGTCCCCGCGGTCCGTCCCGCTACACGGCGCCCGTCCCGATCGACGATGACGACGGATCCTTCCGCTTCACCCTGCCGCGCTTCCGCATTCCCCGCTCGGTCTGGCGCATCGCCGCCCTCGCGGCCGCCGGCGCGTTCGTCCTCTGGATGATCTACGCCTGCCTCCATTCGCTCTACCTCGCAAGCGTCAGGGACAACGGCGGGGCAGACATCGCCATTCCCGCCGAGACGGACACAGCGCCCGGCGACGCGGCAAAGCCTGACGGCGAAAAGCCGGCGGACCGTCCGTCCATCCCCGTCGCGCCGCTTTACATCGACTGACGATTCGGCTATAATCACCTGTGTCACAGAAAGGATTTCTCGACATGAACGGAGAAGAAGGTTTCACCGGCTTCCAGTGCCCTTCCTGCAATACGGAGATCGAGGCCTCGCTCGACATGATCGGACTGGAAACCGAGTGTCCCGCCTGCGGCGCGAAGTTGACCGTTCCCGACAACCAGCAGGACGACATCGTCCGCCATAGCGCCGGGGACGACTCCAAGGCCCGCACCCAGGCGCTCAAGAGCCGAACGATCCGCATCGAACTTGACGATTTATGAGCGGATCCCGCAAAAAAGGCAAGCGACTGATCTCGAGATCGCTCGCGCTCAAGGGCGGAGCGGTCTTTCTTTTCATCCTCCTGATCTGGGCCTGGGCGGCGCTCTGGTTCGTCCACCACCCTCGGGCCTGGCTCGAGGCGCATTGCGCGTCCTGGCCCCGCCTCGTCACCGCCCCGCTCCTCTGGATGGGCGAACCCCTCGGGGACGTCACGGACGCCGTCGGCCTCACCGGCGAGGACGCCGTCCAGACGACCGACCGGCCCGCCCCGTCCGACTCCGTCCTCTTCGCCGGGCTCCCCGTCCGCAGGTCCTCCCCCGCCCCGAAGGACATCGTCGTCCTCGACAAGGGCGAATTCAAGGTCGGCTGGTCCCCGAGCCTCCGGCACCCCGTCTGGGTCGCCTACCACGTCCCCGCCGCAGCCATCTCCGAGGTCGGCAAGCGTCCCGGCTTCAAGCAGGACAAGGACGCGGCCAACTCCCCCACCGCCGCCCACTACGCAAAGACCGGCTACGACCGGGGACACATGGCCCCGAACTACGCCATCGCCACGCGGTTCGGACGCGAGGCCCAGAACAGGACCTTTCTCATGTCCAACGTCACCCCCCAGACCCCTCGCCTGAACCGCGGCGTCTGGCGCGACATCGAACACCGCATCGCCGAACTCTGGACGCACCGCTGGGGCGAAATCTGGGTGATCGTCGGCTGCATCTCGAACGAACCCCGGAAGCTGGCGGACACCGACATCGACATCCCCACCCGCTTTTATCAGGTCGTCGTGGCCCAGAACGGCAACGAAATCCGCGCCATGGCCATGCTCGTCGAACAGAACGTTCCGTGGAAGGCCTGGCCCACCCGCTACCTCGTCTCCATCGACGAACTCGAAGAACTGACGGGATTCGACTTCCTGGCCGACCTCGAGGACGGGACCGAGGACGCCCTCGAGGCCCAGCTGCCCTCCCGCCTGTGGCCAATCTGCTTCGGCGACCTCCTCGACCTGGTCAGGCTCCGGACGTCAGCGCACTGACCGAGATCCCTCTCAAAACGAGAAGGAGTCCAACGCGTCCGTCAGCATCCGACGCGCGTTCTCGTCGCGCTCGGCCGCCGAAGCGGACCCCAGCACGATCACCACCGCCCGACGTCCCTTGCGCGTCCCGGTCAGGATCACCGAACTGCCGCCGGCGTCGATGTAGCCCGTCTTCAGGCCGTCCGCCGCCTCGCTCCCGTCAGGATTGATGACCTTCAGCTTGTTCTTGACCATCACGTTGTTGTGATTCACCCACGTGATCTGGTTGCCCTTCGCATCTGTCAGCGGCTTGCCGACGCACGTCGGCTTCCAGACCTTCAGCGACGTGTACCGCAGAATCCCGGGATGGTCGCGCAACAGTCCCCGCGCCAGCTTGGCAAGATCGTTGCAGGTCGACACGTTGAACTTCCGCTCCTTCGCCGTCGGCGCGGGAGGGAGCCCGTTCGGATTGTAGTAAGCCGTCTGCGTCATGCCCAGCGCCCGCGCCTTCTCGTTCATCTTCGCGACAAAGGCCTCGCGCGAACCGCAGCAGCGCTCCGCCAGGAAGATGGCCGCATCGTTGGCGCTGTTGACCATCAGCGCCTTCAGGAGCTCGTCCACCGTCATCTGCGCGCCGGTCCGAAGACCCGTACAGCTCGGCTGCCGAAGCCAGACGTCCTCCCGCGTCGCCGTCGGCGAGGCCGCCACGACGTCCGTCAGCCGCACGCGGCCCGCCTTCACCTCGTCCAGGACGAGGTAAGCCGTCATGAGCTTCGTCACGCTCGCGGGATACGCCCGCGCGTCCGCCCTGTCCGAGAACAGGATCTGCCCGCTCGCGGCGTCGAACACCAGCGCGCCCACGTAGGGCGAGCGCCGATAGGGGTTCTGATCCTGCGCCGGAGCCTTCGCCGACGTCT
>CAMEZU010000039.1 GCA_945947925.1 uncultured Verrucomicrobiota bacterium | reverse complement strand
ACCATTATCGAAAAGGCTTCCGCCCTGAACAAGACCGTCGTCCTGCCGGAGGGCATGGATCCGCGCGTCATCACCGCCGCGTGCGCATGCGTCGCGCGCAAGATCTGCACGCCGATCGTGCTCGGTACGCCCGAGGAAATCGCGACGGCCGAGAACCTCGCGCACATGAAGCTCGCGGACAAGGGCATCAAGACGATCGACTACACGCAGGGCGACGCCGAGCTCGAGGCCGCGTACCTCGAGGCGTGGAACGCGAAGGAGTCGAAGAAGCCGGCCGAGAAGCAGAAGATCATCGACCTCGCGGCGGCGCAGAAGACGCTCCGCACGAAGCGCATCTACTTCGGCGGCATGATGGTGAAGCTCGGCCGTGTGGACGGACTCGTCGCGGGCTCGATCGCCTCGACGGGCGACATGCTGCGCGCGGCGTTCCACACGCTCGGCACGCAGAAGGGCGTGAAGACGGCCTCGTCCTGCTTCATCATGGACCTCAAGGAGCCGACGCCGGCCGGGGACAGCGTGCTCGCGTTCGGCGACTGCGCCGTCATTCCCAACCCGACGGCCGAGCAGCTCGTCGATATCGGCCTGGCGACGGCGGCGACCTACCGCGACCTCACGGGCAACGAGCCGCGCGTCGCGTACCTCAGCTTCTCCACGAAGGGCTCCGCCGCGGGCGACCTCGTCGAGAAGGTGCAGAAGGCGGTCGAGCTCGCGCGTCCGAAGTTCGCCGAGGCCGGCATCAAGATGGACGGCGAGATGCAGTTCGACGCGGCGATCGTGCCGAGCGTGGGCGAGCTCAAGAACCCGCGCGGCGAGATCCAGGGCAACGCGAACGTCTTCATCTTCCCCGACCTCCAGGCGGGCAACATCGGCTACAAGATCGCGCAGCGCCTCGGCGGCGCGACGGCGATCGGTCCGAACCTCCAGGGTCTCGCGAAGGCGATGAACGACCTGAGCCGCGGCTGCAGCGCCGAGGACATCGTGGGAACGATCTGCGTGACGCTGTTGCAGTCGACGACGAAGTAAGCATTGGGAATTGAATGAGGGAATTGAATGAGGGAATTGAATAATGAGTATTGAATATTGAATAGTGGCGGAACTTTGGTCTCTTTTCTAAGGCGCGCAGCGCCGCAGATGGTTACAGAAATCTACATTATTCAATATTCACTATTCAATGTTCAACATTCAATAAGGATTGAAATGACGAAAGACGAAATGATCGCCCGGGCTACCGAGGTCTTCGACATCGAGATCGAAGGCCTTCGGAAGGTTCGTGACTCGCTCGGTCAGAGCTTCGCGGATGCGATTGCGCTCATGCTGGACTGCGTGCGCAACGACGGCATCATCGTCGTGACGGGCGTCGGCAAGAACCTGGCGGTCGCCGAGAAGATGTCCGCGATCTTCGCCTCGACGGGGACGCGCTCCATCGTGCTGAATCCCGTGCAGGCGATGCACGGCGACCTCGGCATGGTCGCGCCGCGCGACGTCCTCGTCGCGCTGAGCTTCTCGGGCGAGTCGGACGAGATCCTCAGGCTCATTCCGGCGATCCGCCGGCACGGGCTCAAGGTGATCGGCATGACGGGAAAGCCGGAGTCGACGCTCGCGGAGATGAGCGACATCCACCTGGCGATTCCGTGCGGCAAGGAGGCGTGTCCGTTCGGCATGGCGCCGACGAACTCGACGACGGCGACGATGGCGATGGGCGACGCGCTCGCGATGGTGATGATCGACGCGATGAAGTTCGACATCTCGAGCTACGCGATGAACCATCCTGCTGGCGCGATCGGCCGGGCGCTGGTGCTGAAGGTGACGGACATCATGCGCACGGGCGAGCGCTGCGCGGTCGTGCCGCCGACGGCGACCGTGATGGATTCGCTGATGGCGATGACGAAGGCGAAGAGCGGCTCGGCGGTGATCGCGGACGCGGACGGCCGGCTCAAGGGCATCTTCACGGACGGCGACTTCCGGCGCGTGGTGAGCGAAAGCGGTTCGGGCGACGCGCTCGGCGACAGCGTGTCGACGCACATGACGGCCTCGCCGATGTTCGTCCGCAACGACGTCTACGCGTCGGAACTGCTGAAAATCTTCGAGCGCCGGCGGATCGACGACCTGCCGGTCTGCGACGCGCAGGGGCGTGTCGTCGGCCTGGTGGACATCCAGGACCTGCCGAAGATGAAGGTGCTCTGAAACGAAAGCGAGACTTTAGGGTTGAGCGTTGCGCGTATTGTTGATATAATCTCAAACGTCAAGGAGGATATCAGATGAGAAAGACAGTTCTTTTCGCAGTGGCGGCACTGACCGCCGGAACGGTTCTTGCGGCTCCCGCGACCTCGCGTCGCAGCGGGGTGAGCCTTGCGCGCGGCCAGCAGGCGGCGGACGCGGCGGCGGGAGCTTCGGAGGCGTCGCTCAAGGGCAAGGTCTCGATCGAGCGCTATCCGCGCCTCGGCTCCTCCTGCCTCCTGAGCGCGCCGTCGCTGCAGGGCGGTTCGGCGATTGGCCCGTGCTACACGAAGCCGCGCCAGTGGATCGTGCTCGAGACGAAGTACCAGACGACGGCGAAGTCCGTCGACCGCCTCACCTTCACCTGGCACGTCGTCCTCGACACGTCGAAGTCGACGAACAAGGACAAGGAAGGCCGCGCGAAGCTCGCGCCCTACTCCTACTTCACGCAGACGACGACCTACGTCAACATTCCGCAGGGCGCGCATGCGGCCTCGGTCTGCCTGCATCCGTCCTATCTTGAGATGTACGGCGAGCCGGTCGCGGTGACGGTGCTCGTCTCCGACTCCGAGGGCACGATCCTCGCCGGCGACACGGTCACGACGATGGAGAAGGTCTTCAAGAAGAAGAAGGGCCACAAGTTCTGGGAAGACGACGACGTGATGAACGCGAAGCGGCCGAACGGCGAGCCGATGGTCGAGCAGCGCCAGGGCCTGATGGAGCGTTCGAAGACGATCTGGGCGCTTGTGAACCCGAACGACTACGAGATGGTCGCGCAGTAAGGCAGCTGAAGGTCTACCGTTATGGGAAAGAAAATTCTGACACTGAACATCGGCGCGTCTGCAATCGCGCTGGCCGAGTACGAGATTGGGGGACGCTCGGCGAAGCTCCTTAGGTACGGCACCGCCGCGCTGGCGGCTCCGCTTGACGCGGGCAACGCTTCAACGATTCTGGCGCCGGCCCTCCTGCAGATCGTCCGCGAGAAGGGCATCCGTCCCGGTCGCGTGGCGGTCTCGGTCTCCGGCCAGATGGCGTTTCCGCGCGTCGCCGCGATTCCGGCGGCGGGCGGCAGCGAGCGCTTCGAGTCGATGGTCCGCATTGAGATCGAGCAGAACATTCCTTTCCCGATCGACGAGATGGTCTGCGACCGTCAGGTCCTCGGCGACACCGAGACGGGCGACAAGTCCGTACTCATCGTCGCGGCGAAGACCGAGCAGATCGAGGGCATCACCGACGCGCTGCAGTCCGCCGGCTTCTCGCCGGAGATCGTCGGCGTCGCGCCGATTGCGACGACGAACGTGCTTCTCGCGAACACCGACAACGACCCGTCCTGCAAGATCCTGCTGGACATCGGCGCGAAGACGACCTCGCTCGTCATCGTCGAGGGCGAGAAGCTCTTCAACCGCTCCATCCCGGTCGCGGGACAGGCGATCACGAAGGAGATCGCCCAGGCGCTCGGCTGCACGCAGGACGAGGCCGAGCAGGTCAAGCGCGAAAACGCCTACGTCTCGATGGGCGGCGTGACCGAGGACGAGGACGAGACGCTGGACCGCATCTCGAAGGTCTGCCGTGCGGTGCTGACGCGCATCCATGCCGAGATCTCGCGTTCGATCAACTACTATCGCGGCCAGCAGCAGGGTTCGGCCCCGACGCGCCTGTACCTGACGGGCGGCACGTCGATGCTGCCGCAGATCGCCGATTTCTTCCAGGACTCCCTGGGCATCGAGGTCGAGTATCTCAATCCCTTCGAGCGCATCGCGGTCGGCCCGGGCGTCGACGCGTCCGCGCTGGAGACCGACGGCGCCGTTCTCGCGGCGACGGCCGGCCTGGCGCTGCAGGCGGGCGGACAGGCCGCGCTCGGCATCAACCTCATGCCGCCCTCGATTCTCGAGGCGAAGGCCGAGGTCGCGCGCATCCCGTTCGTCGCCGTGGGCGCGGCGGCGTTCCTGGCGGCGTTCGGCATCTGGTACGTGGCCGCGAGCTCCGAGGCGAGCGCGACGGAGGAAAAGGTCCCGGCGGTGACGCAGAAGGCCAATGCCGCGAAGGCGGCGAAGGCGGCGGTCGAGGAGTCGACCGCCGAGGAGAAGACGGCGGCGGAGGAGCTCGCGGGCCTGACCGCGCTGCTGCCGCGCCGCGACGCGTCGCTCCGTCACCTGGCGATGGTCCGCGAGGTGATCGGCGAGAACCTCTGGATCGCCAAGTGGGAGGATTCCGAGATCGAGGTCGAGCCGCCGAAGGACGAGTCCGAGGACAACGGCTACGGGTATGACGACGGCGAGGTCGTTAAAACGAAGGTCGTCGTCTCAAAGGTGACGATCCGCGGCTGGAAGGATGACGTCGACGCCTATGTCGCCGCCTACAACGCGACGCTGCAGAAGGCGGAGCCGGCGGCGGAGGCCGAGGCGGAGCCTGCCGAGGAGGCCGAGGAGACACCGAAGGCCCGTGCGCTCAAGACCGCCCAAGAGGTGGTCATGGCCCGGCTGAAGGATTCCTGCGTCTCGGTCGACGACGGCCAGAGCAAGTCCTATGGCGTGAAGGGCGCCAAGGAAAAGCCCCTGCACCAGTTCGAGATCACGATTCAGTTCAAGGAGCCCGTATGCAAATGAACAAGAACCAGATGACGATGGCGGTAATCGGCGGCGTGTCGCTGGTCGGTTCGCTCGTCTTTCTTGCGCTCGTCTATTTCTTCGTGAACGAGGACCTGGAGGTGGCTCAGCAGAAGCTGACCATGCAGACGAACGTCTACAACCAGAACAAGGCCTACTCGCTCGAGCAGGCCGCCGGCCACCGGAAGAACGCCGAGTCGAGCCAGGAGCTGGCCCGCAAGGCGTATGCCGCGGTGAAGGCGATGTCCGACCGCCTGTACGTCGAGGAGATGACGGCGCCCGAGGTGCGCGCCCGCATCCAGGCCGACTACAAGCGCTTCTACGACGTGCAGAAGGAAGGCGACGCGCACTTCGTCAAGGACCAGACAGTCTTCGGCAAGGCGTTCGAGGGCTACATCAACGGCGACAAGCTCGCCGACGCCGACAAGGACTTGGTCCAGCGCCGCTGGGGCGACGTGGTCCAGATCGTGGACGTCGTGCTTAATAAGGGCGCGCAGTCGGTCGACGGGGTCGAGGTGGTGACGCCGGCCGTCGAGAAGAAGGCCGACGACGCCTACGGCTCCAACGACGAGGAGAAGACGGATGCCTATCCGATCGTGACCGAGACGTACGAGATCAAGTTCACCGCGAGTCCGTCCGTGTATGTCGACGTTCTCAACGCGCTCGCCAGGATGAACCGTTTCGTCGCCGTCGACAAGATGGAGGTGAAGCCGTCCGAGGATACGATCGGCGCCATGTTCGGCGTCGTCGCCGAGGGCGCGACGTCGTCCGAGACCGGTCGCCGCCGCCTCCGTCTCCGTCGTGCCGAGGCGAAAGACGAGGTGGAGGCCAAGCAGGTCAGTCTCATTACGGACCCTGGCCAGGAGATCAAGCCGCTCAAGGTGACGCTGACGGTATCCACGCTGACGGCGATGGCGGTTAAGGAGGTGAAGTGATGGGCGCGCGTGATCATGGCAAGAATTTCTTCGAGGCCCACTGGGACTGGGCGGTCGCGCTCGGCGGCCTGCTCGTCGCGGCCGCCTCGTACGGCCTGAACTACCTCGTGTCCGACGACCAGGCGGCGGCGGCGCCGCTCGGCGCGGGAATCTGCGAGGACGTGGCGGAGGTCGACCTGTCGGCCGACGCGAAGGCCCTCACGGCCTTCGGCGAGCCGTCCGCCCTGGCGGGAATCGGCACCAACGGCTGCTTCCTCATTTCGCACGCGCGGACCCTCTGCCGTCCCGCGGACGGTTCCAAGGGCTGCGGTCGCGCCCTGCCGCTGGGCGTCGAGACATGCGCCTGCGGCGCCGCGCAGAACGCCGAGCGTCAGAAGGTTGTCATCGACAAGGACGAGGACGGGCTCACCGACGAGTACGAGCTCGCCAACGGCCTTGATCCGAACAAGGACGACGCGGACGAGGATCTCGACGGCGACGGCTTCACGAACTTCGAGGAGTTCGAGGCGAAGACCAAGCCGAACGATGCCCTCTCGCATCCCGACTACTTCGAGACGGAGTGCGTGACCGTGAGCGAGGAATGCAAGCCCACGACGATTTCCCTCTCGTTCGCGAAGTGCGGCTACAAGGTCGGCAACAAGGGCAACAAGTTCGAGTTCAAGGATCCGAAGTACGCCCGCGAGATGTGCCACGGCCAGCTGTACGCCTTCATCGGCGAGGAGATCCGCAACGACATCGCCGATCCGAAGAAGAAGGTGATGACGGGCTATGTCCTCGAGAGCTACGAGGAGAAGTTCGTCGAGCGCAAGCTCGCCGGCGGCATGAAGAGCAAGGACGACGTTTCCGAAGTGACGGTCAAGCGGGTGTCCGACGGCAAGAAGATCAAGCTGCGTCTCGGCCAGAAGGAGACGGTGACGGACATCAGCGCGACGGTCTCGCTCGTGCGCGGCGCGACTCTGAACAAGTCGTTCACCAAGGCCAAGGGCGAGAAGATCTCGGTTCCGGAGCTCGGCGTCAGCTGGGTGGTCGAGAACATCGAGCAGAAGGTCGAGAAGGGCAAGAAGCAGGTCGTCGTCAGGATCAAGGACGAGGCCACGGGCAAGTCCACGTCCGTCTTTTCCGCGACAAAATAACTGACACTTGAACGCCAACCGAAAATAGGCTATAATATTTTTACAAATAAGGAGCTAGTGTTCGATATGACGAACTTCAGGAACATGGTCGCGATCAGCGCGACAGCGGCATGCGTCGCCATCAGTCAGAATGCTGACGCCCAGTCGGATCAGCTTGAGAATCTGCTTGACGAAAAGCCCGCCGAATCGGCTGACACGACCGCCGAATCGGAAACGTCCCCGACCGACAACGCCGCGACCGACGATGCCGCGACTGACGGTGCTGCGAAGCCTGCCGCCGCCAAGCCCGCCGCTGAAAGCTCCGAGGCGGATGAAGCCGAGCTGATCAGCGCGATGGAGGAGACGGCCAAGCTGGAGATCCGGTCGTTCGAACTTCAGGCCGAGCGCGAGATCGACGCGGCCGTCAAGTGCGAGCAGGACGCCGAGTATCTCGAGATGGTGCGTCACTACGCGCTTGCCTCCAAGCTTCTTAACGACAGCCCGAAGAACGCCAAGAAGCGCAAGGACTGCGAGGCGGGCATTGCCAAGGGCCTGTTCGCCGCGGCGGTCCAGGAGTACAACACCGGTCGCCGCGAGCGCGCGTTCAAGCTCATCAACAAGGCGATTGAACACCGCCATCCGAAGGCGCGCCGTCAGCTCGAGGCGTGGAATGCCGCGGGCGATCCCGACGCCAACAAGCCCGACCTCAGCGAAATCACGCACGAGCGCAACACCGACGAGTACAAGACCGTGCGCGAGCGTACGAACAAGCACCTGAAGCGCGCCCGCCAGTTCCTGGCCACGAACCAGCTGAAGCGCGCGCTCGACGAGTGCGAACTCGTCCTCGTCGACGAGGAGTACAACCGTGAAGCGCTGCTCCTGCGCGACCAGATTGAACTCAAGCGCCAGACGATGGCCCAGACGGAGCGCAAGGCCGCGCGTGACGGCTACATCGCCGACGTCGACGAGGCGTGGCGTCCGGTTTACGCGATCAACGCGCGCGAAGTCGCGAAGGTTGACAAGAACACGCAGAAGACGCCGCTGGATCCGACCGATCCCGAGCGCGCCCAGGAGCAGTCGATCATCAAGCGCATGAAGGAGATGAAGCTTCCCGCCATCTCGTTCAAGCCGCCGACGACGATCATCGAGGCCGTCGAGTTCTTCCGTATGGCGTCGAAGGACTTCGACCGTCCGGAGCTCCCGATCGAACAGCGCGGTTTCAACTTCGTCCTGAAGACTCCCGAGGCCCTGCATTCGGTCGCGGCGCCGGTCGCCGAGAGCGACGACGGCGGCTTCAGCGAGGAGGCGGCCGAGCCGGCGTCCCCCGCGCAGACCGGCGTGCCGGTGATTCCGATGATCAGCGCCAGCGACATCTCCTTCTACGATGCGCTCAAGCTGGTCTGCGAACAGGTCGATTACAAGTTCACGGTCAAGGGACCGATCGTTATGGTCATGCACAAGAACGCGAGCATCGAAGAGATGGTCACGCGCAGCTATCCTGTGCTTTCGACCTTCATCGACCGCATGGACGTCGCGACCGAAGACCTGAGGTCGATGGGCGGTTCCGGCACCCCGTTCAGCGCGTCGACGGAGTCGTCTGACGGCGAGGAGAGCAAGGAGAAGGACTGGAAGGGCTTCTTCGAGCTTCTCGGCGTGAAGTGGCCCGAGGGTTCGTCGATCATGTACATCAAGACGATCGGCAAGCTGCGCGTCCGCAACACGTACGAAAACCTCGCCGAGCTCGAGCAGGCGCTCACCGAAATGAACGCCGATCCGAAGCTCATCGAGATTGAGACGCGCTTCGTCGAAGTCTGCCAGGAAGACCTGAACTCGCTCGGCTTCGAGTGGATCCTCAACAGCGACTACACGCTGAACCTCGGTTCGCACGTGAGCCGCGCGCTCGGCCTGCGCAACGGCGTGTTCGGCGAACGCGTCGACACGACGGCTTCCTCCTCCACCGAGAGCGGCTCTATCACCGTCGGCGGCGTGACGACGCCCGTGACGGGCGGCGCGGCAGCTGGAGGTTCGACGATCAACCGTTACGCGTCCTCCTCTGGCGCGTCCTGGATCCGCGGCGACGGCAGTCACCGCAACATCGGCATCAGCGCCTTCGGCGGCGCATCCGAGTACACGACCGGCCAGCGTTATCTCTCGACGCTTTCGAACCACATCTCGGGCGAGGGCCGCTCGACCAACGACCAGTTCATGCGCGTCAACGCGTTCCTGGGCGCGGCCGACCTCTCCGTCATCCTGCACATGCTCTCGCAGCGCAGCGACACGGACCTCCTCTCCGCGCCGAAGGTGCTGACGACTTCCGGCCAGGAAGCGGTCATGAAGGTCGTCACCGAGTACATCTACCCGACCGACTACGACGTGCAGCTCCAGTCGAGCTCCTCGGGCGGCGGCAACAACTCGGGCAGCAGCCAGTCCGCGATTCTCGCGGTCGTCGAGCCGCAGTCGTTCACGATGCGTGAAGTCGGCGTCATCCTTGACGTCACCCCGACGCTGACGGACGACGGCAACCTCATCGACCTCGACCTCAACACGCAGGTCGTCGACGAGCCGACCTGGAAGAACTACGGCATGCGCATCCCGTTCACGGGCAACAGCTCGCTGCAGAGCTTCGAGGGCATCGGCGGCATCTTCGAGGGCCTCACCGGCATCCTGACGACGCTCGGCACGGGCCTCAGCGACACGCTGAAGGCGAGCTTCGCCGAGACTGCGGTTGCTTCTGCGACGACGGCGTTGGACAACCTGACGCGCACGTCCTCCGACAACATGACGTACTACGACGCCCCGATGGAGCAGCCGTTCTTCCACGTCCGCTCGGTCGTGTCGAAGGTCTCGGTCTATCCCGGTGCGACGATCGTCATGGGCGGTCTCATCACCGAGCAGCGCAAGGCGATGGACGACAAGGTGCCATTCCTCGGCGACCTGCCGTTCGTCGGCCGCCTCTTCCGCAGCCACGCGGAGCAGACGACCAAGCGCAACCTCCTGATCTTCGTGACGACGCGTCTCGTCGACACGCAGGGTCGCGAGCTCCGGTCGCGCGACGAGGACATCGTCGGCAACGAAGTTGTCGCCGCGCCGAGCGCGGAGAACTGATACGGACGAAATGAAAGTCTGTCTGACGGGAGGGATTGCCTGTGGCAAATCCCTCCTTTCTCGTTACCTCAACGAACTCGGCGTCGAGACGATCGATGCCGATGACGTCGTTCACGAGCTGATTCCCGACCCCGCCGAACGCCGGCGCATCGCCGCGGAGGTCTTCGCCGACCCCGTGAAGCGGAAGGTCCTGGAGGCGCGGCTCCATCCGCTGGTGAGGGAGCGAATCGCCCGATTCCTCAGCTCATCACTCAGCACGCATCGTTCATCACTCCGCCTGGCCGTCATTCCGCTCCTCTTCGAGGTGCACTGGGACGCAGAATATGATATAATCTGTTGCATCGCCTCATCTCGAGACAACCAGATATCGAGAATGACGACGACGCGCGGCTACACGCGCGAGGAGGCCGAGGCCCGTCTGGCAGCGCAAATGCCGGTCGAGGAGAAGGCAGCGAAATCCCACTACGTGATCAGGAACGACGGATCCGCCGAGGACTTGCGCCGCGAGGCCGAGCGCTTCGTCACCTGGCTCAAGGCCCGAATCGGAGCCTAGGACAGTCGCAACTCCCAATCCGCAACACTCAACTCTCAATCCACAACTCGCAACATCATGGCAGAAGAATTTGACGTTTTCGCACAGAGCATGAAGCCCGCCCGTCCCGCCGGCGGCAATCCGACCGCTTCCGGCAACGGCAACGCCGCGCCCGCCGGCAACGGCACCCCGTCCGGCCAGCAGAAGGGCGGCAACGGCGGCAACAAGCGCAATTTCCAGAAGTTCAACAACCACCAGAACCACCGTCCGCAGAAGGTCAACAACTCGCCGATCCGCGGTGCGAACGGCGCCGAGTCGGTGAATCCGCTCCTCAATGCGCCGCTGCCGACCGAGCAGCGGTCGCAGCAGCCCGAGGCGCCGGCCAATCCGAACCGCGATCCGAGCCTGCCGGAGTATCGCCTCGCGGACATCCAGACCTGGCCTGCGCCTGTCATCGTCGAGCGGATGATGCCCGGCGCCGACCCCGAGGAACTCGGCACCTACCGGAAGCACGAGCTGATCTTCGCCGCGATCCGCGCGTATCTCGCGAAGGGCGGCGCGGTCCTGGCGAGTGGCTGCCTGGAGATCGTCCGCGAGGGACACGGCTTCCTGCGTTCGGCGAAGAACAACTTCCTCGCCTGCCCCGAAGACGTCTTCGTCACGCAGCAGCAGATCCGGCGCCATGCGCTCCGCACGGGCGACATCGTCGAGGGTCCGATCCGCGACCCGCGCGACCGCGACCGCTTCTTCTGCCTCGGCAACGTGCAGACGGTGAACGGCAAGGAGCCGTCCGTCGC
>CAMEZU010000038.1 GCA_945947925.1 uncultured Verrucomicrobiota bacterium | reverse complement strand
GATACGGCCCAGCATATCACCCGCGTGCTGTCCGTCCCACCCTGCACGCACCGCCTCGACATCGGTGACGCCCGCGTTGGCGAGTCCGGCGAGGACACGATCGATCCAGCCGTCCTTTTCGCCGCCGAGACGCGTAATGGAATCGCCGAGGAAGACGATCTTGTCCCCCGCGTTCACGGGAATGCCGTTCGCGTTCTTCGGGTACGCCACCTTCGGCAGCACGCGCGTTTCGGACGGGATTCCGTTCTCCTGTCGCGCCGTCGAGCGATAATCCGCAACGAGCGACAAGGTGGCGGCGACCTGCTTCTCCTCACCACGGCTCACATAAACCTTCCCCTTCCGGAGACGCTCCGCATCGGAGACGATCAGACCGCTCAAGACGCTGCCGCGTCCGATGAAACCCGAAGACGACATCCACCGAAGTCCGCCCGATCCGAGGCCGAGACCGAACGGCGCCAGGAACCGGTTGCCGGGGAAATCCCCGACCGGCTCGACCTCCCCCGTCCGCTCCTCCATCTCGTCCTGCCACCTCCAGACGCACCCCGTTACGAAAACGCTGCCGCCGTTCTTCACAAACGCAATAAGGTCCTCGACCTCGTCCGCCGCAAGCCGGTTGAGATCGACGTCCTTCACCTTCTTCACGCCGTACCACGAGCGATCGGCACCGGCCTTGAGCCACTGATCCGCCTGCGCGGCGAACGCCACGTTCAACTGGCGGAAGGCCGCCGGACCGTGCTCGTCACCGACGACAACGATACGCCCGCGTCCGCTGTCCGCCGCCGCCGCGGCAAACGCCAGCGTATTATCCTGATTCCTGCCGCACGCGAGCGGAATCGCCCGCGCGTCGAAGCAGAGCACCGGACTCGCGAAGCCGCTCGGTTTCAGCGCACTGACACCCTTCATCAGGTCAGAACGGGCCTTCGCCACATCGGGTGCAAGCGCGCACTTGCCGGCCGACATCCGCGCCTCCGGCCAGATCTGCGCCGGCATCATGAGCCGCACGCCGGTCGAATGATAGGCATTCCAGATGTCGACAAGGGCACCGAACCCGCGCGCGCCGGGAGCAGCCTCGCCGGCCGAACCGTACAGGAAGTTCGAGTAGCTGCCGCCCTTCTGCATGCGGCGGCGCTTCGCTCGCGGGGACTCCTCCGCCGGACCTTCCGGATCGACGCCGGCGAGTCCGGGCTGCTTCGGATCGGGCTCGAGCCAGTCGCGGCAATGTTCGCGTACGTTGCCGTGCATGTCGTAGAGACCCCAGGCATTCGGCAGATAGCTGCCGACGATCGCCGTGCCCCATTCGGGACCGCAATCATCCGGCGGCACTGGATCCTTGCCAGGACGTTCGCCACCGTTCTGACAGTAGCGGCCGAGCCGGTCCAGGTTGAGGTCGGCCTGCGCATGCTCATAGCCCTCGCGGTTTTTCCGCAACGCCGCCGATCCGTCATTCCAGTAGTTGGTCGATCCCGCACGGCACGCGACCTCCCATTCCGCTTCCGTCGGAATATCGAACAAGATGCGTCCGTCCACCAGCTCGCGCAACTTGCCAAGGAAGGAATTCTCCGCCACCTTACCGCGCGTCTTCGGCCAGTCGATGCCATCGCCGACGTCACCGCGCACTTCGCCGTAGCTCACACTTCCCTGCGGCCGCACGTCGCGACAGGCCGAGGTCGCATACGGACACGTCTTGTAGCCGCCCGTGATGTTCGCCCACTGCTTCTGCGTCAGCTCATAGACGGCGATGTAGTACGGACGCGTCAACTCGACCTGACGCTCGGCATACCTGTTGTCCGGCGCACCAAGCGTCACCGGATTCCCCGTCGCCTCGATGCGGCGCATCAGGAGCCAGTCGGTCTTCCAGCGGATGTCCTGCTCGCCGCCCGGAATCGCCGCGCGTGTCGGATACTGCTCGATCACTGCGGGCGAGGTCGTGAGCGACACGCCGATGTAGAGTCCGGTCGCCTCCTCGGGACGCTCGGCCGCCGTTTGCGGCACGTAGATCTCCGGCAGCGGACCCTCGTCGTAGCGCGAATCAACACCGCGCGTCACTTCATCATTCGCCGGCTTGTACTGCGCACAGGCGGTGCGGCATGCGTCGCTCACGGGAAGGTTCCAGTGCGCGAACGCCTCCGCGAGATTCTCACCCGTCTCGGCGCTCAGGAGCCTTGCGAGTGTATCCCATTTCTCGACATCCGTTCTGGGATGCTTGAAACCCGGCTCGCGGTACTTGCCGAAGACCTTCGCATAGGTCTCGAACCCGTAGACGTCGGCGATCCTCAAGAAGATCTCGAGTGCGACGAAGTAGTCGTTCTTCCACTCTTCGTGCTTCTTGCCCCGGCCGATCCACCGGTTGACTCGTTTCTCCTGCTCAAGGCGCGAGGAACCGCCGAAACGGCTGTCACGGTAGTCCTGTCCGCAGACCTTTGAGATCACATACGTCGTGAAGATGTTGCACGTCACTTCACCGGTACCGTCCGGGGTCCAGTCGGCGGACTGATGGTTGTGGCCGATCTCATGATAGAAGCCCCAGCCGTTGCCCTTCAGCTGCGCGTCGAGATCGGAGACGCAATCGTATCCGTTCGCCGGCAGATGATACATCATCGGATAGCCGTTGTGGAGGTCGCCGCCCTCCAGCTGCAGGTCGCCGCACATGCGTTCCTTGTAGGGACGCGACGGCCATTGCGCAAGATGCTGGTCGGCGAGGAGGACGTCGTCCCAGAACTTCACCACACCGGCGGCGTCCTTCACACGCGCCAACGATTTCACCGGAAGCGTGATCACGTACCAGTCGCCCTCGAGTTCGCCCATCGGTGCGTGCGTTTTCGCGACCTGCTCGGCGAAGGATTCATTCGTGTCGATCCCGCGCCGGAACCACGGCGCGGCAATCGCGCCTTCGATCTTCACACGCACATCCTGCGCGGCGCATCCTTCGGGGACGACGATATAGACGAGGCCGCCGTAGGGCGAGGCGAGCGTCGTCGTGCGCTTCACGAGCGCGAGGTTCGAGGAAACATACGGGGCGCGCTTCCAGAACTCCTTCGAGGCGGTGAGATCTTCCTTCGAGGTGCCGATGCGGACGGCGAGCCCGAGCTTCTCCGCGCCCTCGGGAAGCGTGATCGTGAGCGCTTCGCCCGCCGGCGAGTAGAGTCCCGTCGAATGCCACTTCGGCCATCTGAGGTCGACGGACACTTCGCGCGACACTGTCTTGTAGCCCGGCTTGCACGCGCCCGGATAGACGACATGCGCGGGATCGGCGGGCCAGACCTTCTCGACATCCGCCTGCCACATGTTCTTCTTCGCGATCTGTGTGAGCTTCGCGGCGAAGTCATTGGGACCGATCGGATCCTCCGGACGCGGCACCTTGTCCGCCCCCGGCTTCTTCGCAAAGCCCGCGAAGACGTCCTTCAGTTTGTCCGTCGCACACGCAGGAAGCGCATCCATCGTGAGCGACACGATCTTCTCGCACTGACGTTTGTCCGCCTTGTCCGCATACGATCCGTCAAGCGTCTTCTGCAATGCCGTCAGCGTGTAACTCGATTCGGGATAGTCCTTGAGAACGGGGAAGTGTTCGTGTCCGTCCGGCTTGGGCGTACCCATGTCGCCCATCAGGATGCCCATCGGTCCGAGCACCTGGTTGTCGGCGAAATTGACGCCAAGCGCCACGGCCTGCGTGCGACCGACGATCTGCTTCCAGCCCCAACCGAGCCCGCCGCCGAGAATCGCTCCGCCACGCTTCACATAGTCGCGCATCGCTGCCGCATCTTCAAGCGACCAGTCATAGGTCAGCACGAGATCGGCCTGCGCAGCCTCGGGCCACGTCCGAACCGTCTTCACCTCGTAGCCGAGGCGATTGAACTTCGCTTCAACGCCGCCGGAGCGGAAGACGACGATCGTCGGATTCGCCTTTCCCTTCGTCAACCACGGGATGAGGCGCTTGAAGAGTTGCGGCGTGTCAGCGAGGTCCTTCCCCGACAGGTACGCGGGATGTCCGAAATACGCGACGCGTCCTTCACCGTAGAAAGCCGCCGCTGCAGCGAACCCGAGCGTCTTCTCCCAGTGCATGCACTGCCCGAGCGGAAACGCCTCCTCGGAGAGGCACAGGACGGGACCCGGCAAGCCTTCCGAATCAATCGCGGAGATTCCCTCGGTCAACGCCAACCGCGCCGCTTTGGCCCGCGCCGATTCCGGCGCCGCGGCAAAGGATGCGGATGCCAACATCATCAGGCCGGCTGCAACTATCGTTTTCACGTGAATCCCCCTCTCAACGCAAAGCAGGAGGATCACCGATCCTCCCGCCCGTTCTTGCTTACTTGTTGACGCTGAGCGTCATGTCGCCGATTACGTAGCCCTGGCTTTCGTAATTGGCGGCACTGGCGCAGGCTCCGCTGAAGCTGCCGTCCACGCTGTAGTCGACACCGTACTCGTTGCAGTTGAACTTGTAGCGGTTCCAGAGGACGCGTGCGACGACATCTCCGTTGAACTCCTGCTTGAACTCGAGCGCGATGATGCGCATGCAGTTGTCCTGCGGCGAGCAGCTCTGGACCTGACACGTATAGGTCTTCGCCTTCGGATCGTATTTCGCGAAGTAGGGCTTGCCCTCGAACGGACCACCCGGCACCCAGCTGCCGCCGATCTTCGCCGAGACGACCTTCACCTTGGCGAGGTTCGTGCCCTTCAGGACCACCTGTTCGGACGAAGAGAGGAACTTCTTCACCTCGACGTTCTTCGGCTTGCCGTCGTCCGTGAACTTCGGCTTGATCTTGGAAAGCGGCGTCGCGTTCGGATAGACCGTGAGGAGTGTCTTCGCGAGGATGTTCGCCATGCGTTCGTAACCGGCGTCGTTCGGATGCAGCGCGACGTCGATCGAGAGACCGGCGAGCTCCTCCTGTTCACCGCAGGTCGCATAGAAGTCGGCGAGCGGGAACTTCTCGTACGCGGCGATCTGACGGACGATCTCCGCATAGTCCTTGAGATAGTAACCGCCCGGCTGCTGCTTGTCCGTATGATCGGGCAGATAATCGCCGAAACCATAGGCCTTGCGCGGGGTGCAGATGACGATCTTCGCCTTCGGGTTCGTCTGGCGGACGATGTTAATGAGCTTGCGGTAGTTCGCCGCAAAGGATCCGTTGCCCGTATCGTTCTTGTAATCCTCGATTGACCCCGGGTTCACACGGTTGCCCCAGTCGTTGACGCCGTGCTCGATCGTGTAGAGATCGGCCTGACGGACCTGGCCGAACGCCGAATTCACACATCCGCCGCTGATGCCCGTGTTCTCGAAACCGTCGAACTTGAGCTGTTCCATCACGCGCGTCTGGTAGCCCTTCTGGAACGTCGCGCCCGCATGGCTGTTGTACCAGGTGATGGATGTGCCGAGGCTGTTCCACCTGACGGGGATGTACCGCGGCTCGCCGATGCGCGACTTCGAATCCTCCGCTGTCAGCGTCTTGCCCGCCGCCGCACGGACCTTGCCCGCAGGCCGTGCGGACCGCGACACCGCCGCCGGCTTCGCCGTCCGCACCGGTTTCGTCTGCCTGACGGCAGCCTCCGACCCGCAGGCCAACAGAACCGCCGCACCCATCATCATCATACCTTTCATCGTCTTCCTCCGCTAAGTCACTTTACCTTTGCCGCCATTCTAGCACACAGAGCGACCTATGGCAAGACGCAACTGCGCAAGAAAAAGATGTCCTGTTGCGCAGATCAGGCTTTCTGCTGACGCCACTCGCGCATGGAAAGTCCGGTGCGCTTCTTGAAGGCCCGCTTGAGATACGACTCCGACTCCCAGCCGCTTTCGGAGACGATCTGTCCGATCGGATAGGTCGGATTGCGCAGCAGCTCGAAAACGCGGGCGAAGCGCGCCTCGACGATTTCCTCACCGATCGAACGCCCCGTCGCCTGCCGGAACCGCTGCTCGGCCAGTCGGCGGGAACAGGGGATGTCACGGAGGACGTCGGCCGGCGTCAGCCCGAAACAGGCCTCCCGGCGGATCCGCTCGACGGCCTCGCAGATGCCCACGCCCGCATCACGGAGCGCACGGGTCGAACCGCGGCGCACCAGGCAGTCAGGCGCGAAGACGACCTGTCTCAGGCCGGCCCCGGGATCGTCCAATCTCTCCTTGAGCAAGTCGGCCGCCAGCCGCCCCGCCTCGGCGTAGTCTGGCTCGATGGAGGTCAGCGACGGCGATGTGTTCTCACAACGCAGGCGATCGTTGTCCACACCCACGACCGCCAGTTCGGCCGGCACGGAGATCCCGGCGAGTTCGGCCGCGGACAGGGCGAGCTCGGCGGTCACGTCATTGGCGGCCAGGAGTCCGCACGGACGCGGCAACGTCTTGAGCCAGTCGGCGATCCGATGCTGCGAAACGACCATGTCCGCCCGGCTCCATTCGCCGCCGAAACGGAAGAACGGCTTCCCGCTCGAAGCCACCAGCGCGGCGAACGCCTGTCCGCGCTCGCGAGACCATGCGCATTGCGTTCCGGAGACCCAGTCCAGGTACGCGAACGACGCAGGGGAGAGTCCGACAAGCTCGTCAAAAGCCAGTTGTGCGACGGACAAAGGATCCTGCCGCACCGATGCCACCGTCTCTCCCGCCGGCAGACGCGATGGATCGACATACACGGCGGGGACGGACGAATAGGCCTTCGTGTTCAGGTCCTCGGCCAGGTTGCTGCACTCGACGACGACGCCGATCGGACGCCAGAGGCGGATAAAGTCCTCGGCCGATCGGTCCGTGCGCGCGTACTCGATCTCCGCGACATGCCAACCGAAGGACCTCGCGCGTTCGCACACGCCTGCGTAGATGCGGGCGTGTGCGTCCGTATGCGAATCGGTGAAGAAAAGGACCTTGTCCACTTACCGTCCAACCGCCTTGCGATAGCGGGCGATGAGCTGGTTGGTGGAGGCGTCGTGCTTCAGCGACGGCTTCTTCGCCGTGAGGTCGGAGAGGACGCCCTTCGCGAGCACCTTGCCGAGCTGCACGCCCCACTGGTCGTAGCTGTAGACGTTCCAGATGACGCCCTGGACGAAGACCTTGTGCTCGTACAGGGCGACGAGCGCGCCGAGGGTCTCGGGCGTGAGCTGGTCGCAGAGGAGCGTGTTCGTCGGCTTATTGCCTTCGAAGGTCTTGAACGGGACGAGCTTCTCCTCGACGCCTTCCTTGCGGCACTCGTCGGCCGTCTTGCCGAACGCGAGCGCCTCGGTCTGCGCGAAGAGGTTCGCCATCAGCTTGTCGTGGAGGTCGCCGATCGGGTTGTGCGTCTTCGAGCAGCCGATGAAGTCGCACGGGATGAGGTGCGTGCCCTGGTGGATGAGCTGGTAGAACGAGTGCTGGCCGTTCGTGCCGGGCTCGCCCCACTCGATCGGACCCGTCGTGTAGTCGACCGGATTGCCCTGCTTGTCGACGCACTTGCCGTTCGACTCCATGTCCATCTGCTGGAGATAGGCCGGGAAGCGCGAGAGGTACTGGTCGTACGGGAGGACGCAGTAGGATTCGGCGCCGTAGCCGTTGTGGTAGAGGATGCCGAGGAGCGCGAGGATGACCGGCATGTTGCGCTCGAAGCGGGCCGTGCGGAAGTGACGGTCCATCTTGTTGTAGCCCTTGAGGAGCTTCTTGTAGTTGTTGCGGCCGATCGCGATCATGAGCGAGAGGCCGATCGCGGACGGGAGCGAGTAGCGGCCGCCGACCCAGTCCCAGAAGACGAACATGTTCTTCGTGTCGATGCCGAACGCGGCGACTTCCTTCGCGGCCGTGGAGACGGCGACGAAGTGCTTGGCGACCGCAGCCTCGGCGTCGGCCTTCTTGAGGCCCGCCTTCTTGGCCTCGGCGAGGAACCACTCCTTCGCCGCAAGCGCGTTGGACATCGTCTCCTGCGTCGTGAAGGTCTTGGACGCGATGATGAACAAGGTCTCGTTCGCCTTCACCGCGCGGAGCGTCTCGGCGAGGTGCGTCGAGTCGACGTTGGAGACGAAGAAGAACTTCATGTTGCGCTTCGTGTAGGGCGTGAGCGCGATGTTCGCCATGACGGGACCGAGGTCGGAGCCGCCGATGCCGATGTTGACGACGTTCTTGATGCGCTTGCCGGCGAAGCCCTTCCACTGGCCGCGGCGCACGGCGTCGGAGAAGTCGCCCATCTGGTCGAGGACCTTGCGCACGTCCTTGAGGACGTCCTTGCCGTCGACCTTCACCTTGTCGTTCTTGTCGAGGTTGCGGAGCGCGGTGTGGAGAACGGCACGGCCTTCCGTCGCGTTGATCTTCTTGCCGGTGAACATCTTCTCGATCTCTTCCTTGAGGTTCGCCTTCTCGGCGAGCTTCACGAGGGCCTTCATCATCGGCTTGTCGATGCGGTTCTTGGAGTAGTCGAGGAACCAGCCAGCCGCCTCGAGCGAAAACGTCTGCGCGCGCGCCGGATCTTCCGCGAAGAGATCCTTGATCGTCTTCGTCGCATTCTTGTCAATGAGTTCGTCGATCTTTTCCCAGGCCTGAGCATCCATCGTCTTTTTCCTTTTAGGCGGTTTCAGAAATGATTTGCGTATTATAGCATCTTTTGATGCTTAGGTGTTTGAGATGTTTGGGGTATCACCATTCCAGCGGAATCTCCGGCGCAGGCGCCGATGACATCCTTATCAGCACGTACGAGAAGCCTGCAAGTAGTCTTCATGGTAACGATTCTTCAATAGCGATGAACTGCCACCAAATCACAACAGACGCCACGTACAATCCTTGGTACGGCCGTGCAGTTCGGGCACTCACACAAACCACGGTATCATGTCACGAGAATCCGGCCCATGATTGCAAGGATAACGCACGATCAGTTCCAGAAGGACAAACCCCCAGAGCGCGACGACCGAATAGAACAGAATCTGACTATAGCGTTTCATATTTATCGATCCAATTCAGTTATATCTACTGGTATCTGAATTCGCTTTAAACCCCAACGAAGTCTATTCCCATCCTGGGAGAGCCTCATCTCACTCCATGGCATAACTTCGAGTTCAATCTCAAGGCTCGCCATGTCCTGTCGCCTGGTTCGGACGGGCAGGCATTGGACGAATCGGTCTACCAGCGGTTCAGGCGCATTCTTTTGTGGCCTAAGCACAATATAGCGCTCCGCATCAGGAACCCGAAACACATCCGACGCCCACGATCCGCCGATCAACACAAATGTATCCGGATCAGCAGGAGGCTGGACCGGTTCGACACAATATGGGGAATGAAGAATCGGCTCCAGCACAACAACATCCTCTTCTCCGACATTGACCACGGACACCTTAATTCCCTTATCAGAGCGTACGGCACTCGCCTGTAGCATCACGGAGCCAACCTCTCGAGAAGGCAACCCCCGAGAAACATCCCCCGCGTATCGGCATCCGACAGAGGGAAACACGACCAGGACCACAAGGCCTTTGGCAAGCTCTTTAACGCTAGAAATCAACATCACAATCCTCCGAAGCTTTTTTGATTCCGTAAGACTGCACACCCGGGAGGAACTTGCCCGATTTACTGGCCCGCACCGTGACCGTCTGTTCCTGGACCCGTTCAAGGAGTCGATTGCAAGAGTCCAAACCTTTCAGATTGGAAAGCGGCAGGAGCGAAACGGACGCCTCTACGCCGACGATCCGGCCGACCTCCGACGGCAACTTCACCGAACTGAACACAGAACTGTACGGCGACCAGACATTGGGTTCACCTCCCTCCATGGGGCGATAGCACACTTCCTCGTCAGAGCGACATTGCGGCATCTGCCAGAACCGGTGCGCTTCTCCCGCCCTTGCATCTTCGTATTCGATGCGCAGGCCGCTCAACGGCGACCGACCATGCATCAACACAAGATATTCTTGTTCAGAAACATTTCTGATTTCGATTTCCATAACATCATCCCGAAGCCGATAGAAAGCGTCAACGAGACAATCGTCCGCCGCCCCGCCCTTTCGTGTGGAACCGCAACCATGACTACCATTCACTCCCTCAGAGCCTTTCTTCCTCGCCACAACATTCACATGCGCCGCATTGGAACGCAAATGCAATTCCTGGCAGTAGCCCACGCCCTCAAACGAAGATACCGGCAGCACGCAGACACGGACCTCAACCCTAACGACATCGCCGTCAGTCCGAGGGGCCTTCATCTCAACCGTTGCGCCCGCAGGCGACTCCGAAGATTGCCGAGACATCCGGCCCGGAAACGGCAAGTAGTCGACATCGACATCCGACGACACACCCGAGGAAAAGGGCACAACAGACGTCCTTAGGATATCTCCCATGCGCCTCTCAACTTGAGCGTCTCCTGAACAAAGGACGGAGAAATTCTGGCGCCTGATAAGGCAATCCTCGTCAGACATATTGAAGACAGTGACTTTCATCACATCGTCATGCCATTCATATACGGCATCAAAAGGACCTTTCGCCCGTTGCTCCAAAGGCAACTGAAAACACCCCAAACAGAGAATTAATGCAAACATGCTTGTTATAAGCCTAATTGACAATCGCACCATCAACCATTCTCCTAATACGTATTGGATATATGTCGAGATCGCATCCCGTAATCTTAGTCTTAACAAGGCCATTTCTTTCATAAGTCACTGTATCTGTTGAATTCCCGCGCACAACCGAATCAATGCAATAGCTCTCAATTCCCCGATTCTCTGCGGCATCTTGCCGACGAGTCGTCTGCCGACAAGAAATATAGACAACATTTGTTCCGATCTTTTTGTCTATTATGCCGCGAACAGACAACGTAGGCTTACGCTCTCCGTTAAAATTCGATTGCACAACATATTCACCATCAATCTCTGAAATCCGTCCATGCACCAACAATGCTACAACATCATATTCTGCAATTGCTTTTTCTTTCAAATCACGCAACTTTCGCATCGTTGTCTTATATCCTGCAGAATTAGCAAAGAGCCATTGTGATGTAAGCTCTCTTTTGATTTTCGAAGCGAACTCCAATCGAGTACCTGTAAACTGAGTTCCATTGAATTTAACACGCCCTTTTTCTCGAGAATTATCAAATGCCTGGTCTGGAATTTTATATACAGAATCTAACACCTGTTTTAAAAGCGCAAACTGATCTTCGAATTTTTCCTGAGACTGATCCAGAAAGACATCTCCCGAAAACTTGGAAACGCCGACATCTATCACATATGATAACAAGCCGTCTGAATCATACTTGAACACTGATGCATTCTCACAGAACCCATACAAATTAACCCCGCCTTCCTCGGCGATTGGATCCCTCGTCAGCCAGCGGTGGAGGCCGGGGGCGTAGTAGCGGTAGCCGTAGTAGTAGAGGTCGCTTTCGGCGTCGTAGTA
>CAMEZU010000037.1 GCA_945947925.1 uncultured Verrucomicrobiota bacterium | reverse complement strand
AGCAACCTTGACCTGACTTGGGACGGGACTGCGTTCGCGCTGTCCGAGGAGGATGGACCCATCACCGAATAAGGAGCGACGACTGGGAGCGGCCGATGCGATACGGCCCCGTGCTGGCGTCCGAATACGCCGGCTTCTTCGGAGGTTCCGACGCTGCCCACCCTCCGTTTATGCTATAATATCTCTTCAAGACGGAGGGATTTGGATTATGGCAAAACTGACGGAAATCGCTTGGGAAGACTTCGCAAATCTTGATTCGGAGGCAAAAAAGCCGTATTTGGCCCGAGGAGAGGGCGACGGCATGCCGTATCACACGCTCTTCGCCCAGCAGTTCGACCGGGAGATCCTCGAGCGTCTCTGCGCGCTTTCGAACCGCATCCGCTTCATCAACAAGTCGAAGGAAGGCGCGCTCTACCTGAAGGGCATCCTGGCGCACAAGCGTGCCATGCTGTACTTCTCGCAGCCGTCCTCGCGTACGTTCCTCTCGCACCTGAACGCCTGCCAGATCCTGGGTCTCACGACGAGCTCGGTGCGCGACGCGGCGACCTCCTCCGAGGCGAAGGGCGAGTCGAAGACGGACACGGTCCGCACCTTCTCGAGCTACGTCGACCTCATCATCATGCGCTGCCCCGAGAAGGGGCTCGCGGAGCAGATGGCGTGGGAGCTCTCGAACAGCGAGCGTCCGATTCCGATCCTCAACGCCGGCTCCGGCAAGGACCAGCATCCGACGCAGGCTCTCCTCGACATCTACACGCTAGTCCGCTCCTTCGAGGAGAAGGGCGGGCTCGACGGCCGTACGGTGACGTTCTGCGGCGACCTGCTGCGCGGACGGACGGTCCGTTCGCTCTCCTACCTCCTCACGAACTTCCGCGACATCAAGCAGATCTTCGTCGCGCCGAAGGAACTGCAGGTCCCCGAGGACGTGATCGCCATCCTGAAGGCGAAGGGCGTCCGGTATGAGATCCACAACGACCTCAAGGCGGCGACGCGCGAGTCCGACGCCGTCTACATGACGCGCATCCAGGACGAGTGGGATGCGTCGAAGGGCGAATCCGCGAAGATCGACACCTCCCGCTTCAAGTTCGGCGCGGAGGAGCTCGCGCTTCTCGGCAAGGACGGCATCATCATGCACCCGCTGCCGCGCCGCGACGAGATCAACACGTGCTGCGACCACGACCCGCGCGCGATGTACTGGCGCCAGATGCGCAACGGCATGTGGATCCGGGCCGCCCTCATCGCGGCGACCTTCGGCTACGAGAAGGAAATCATGAACTGCGGCTACTGAGTTATCCATGAGCGAAGGTGTCGGTATCGTTGAAGCGAAGCGTCTCGAGCTGAAGCTGCCGGAAGGCGGGCATCGGCTGGAGACGGGGGGCGTTCTCAAGAAGATCGTCGTGCAGTACGAGACGTGCGGCGCGCCGCGGCGCGCGGACAACGTCATCTTCATCTGTCATGCGCTGACGGGCGACGCGCACGTGGCGGGCATCCGTCCGGGCGAGGAGAAGCCCTCGGGCTGGTGGGAGGAGATGATCGGTCCCGGGCGGGCGATCGACACGAACCGCTGGCACATCGTCTGCGCGAACGTGCTGGGCGGCTGCAGCGGGACGACGGGACCGATGTCCGAGAATCCCGACACGGGCAAACCCTACGGCTCCGCGTTCCCGCAGTACACGATGTCCGACGTCGTCGACGTGCACCGCATGCTCCTCCGCGACCTCGGCATCACGCACCTTGCGGCGGTGATCGGCGGCAGCTACGGCGGCATGCAGGTCGCGGACTGGGTGACGCGCTGTCCGGACGAGATGGACCGCGCCTGCCTGATCGCGACCTCGGCCTCGCTCAATACGCAGGCGCTCGCCTTCGACGTGGTCGGGCGCGCGTCCATCACGGACGATCCCGCGTGGAAGGGCGGCGACTACTATCTCGAGGGCGACGGGAAGGGGCCGAAGCTCGGCGTCGCCTCGGCGCGGCAGATCGCGCACATCACGTACCTTTCGCGCGAGCTTCTCCAGGAGAAGTTCGGCCGCGGCCTCCAGCAGAACTTCGTCGAGGCGCCGGCCGCGGACCGGGCGAAGCGCGAGGCGGACTTCAAGACGTATTTCCAGATCGAGAGCTACCTCGACTACCAGGCGCTCAAGTTCGTGCGCCGGTTCGACGCGAACAGCTACCTGCACATCACGCGGTCGATGGACCTCTTCGACGCGGGCGAGCGCTACGGGTCGCTCGAGGCGGCCTGCGCGCGGGTGAAGGCGAAGTGCCTCGTCGTCTCGTACCAGAACGACATCCTCTTCACCGAATGGCAGTCGAAGGAGATCGTCCACGCGCTCCTGAAGGGCGGGAAGTCCGTCAGCTACTGCCACCTCGAGGCGGGCACGGGCCACGACTCGTTCCTGACGGACATCGAGGACCTTTCGGGACTCGTCTACGGCTTCCTGATGGAGCGCACGCCGAAGGTGCTCGCCTGGCAGAAGAAGCAGTACCGCAACGTGACGGGAATGGTCCGCGAGGGCGCGCACGTCATCGACATCGGCTGCGGCGACGGCACGCTCCTCAACGTCCTGCGCAAGGTGAAGAACGCGACGGGCGACGGCGTGGACATCGACATCGACCCGTTCAAGGAGACGGTGGCGGACGGACACGACGCGTTCTGGGAGGATGCGGACGAAGGGCTCTCGGTGATTCCCGACGGGCACTACGACGTCGCAATCTGCTCGGACACGCTGCAGGAGGTGAAGAATCCGCGCGGCCTTCTTCACGAGGCGCTGCGCATTGCCGACGAGGCGATTGTCACGTTCCCGAACTTCGCCTGCTACTGGATCCGGCTCGTCCTCGGGTTCAAGGGACGGCTCCCCGTCTCGAAGCAGCTGCCGTTCGAGTGGTACGACACGCCGAACATCCACTGCATCACGCTCAAGGATTTCCGTCGCCTCTGCGCGAAGGAAGGCATCGAGATCCTCGAGGTGAAGGCGGAGAGCCGCCGGCTGCTCGGCAAGCTCTTCCTGGCGCTCGGTCTCAAGAACCTCGGCGCCGCCAAAATCATCGCCCGCATCAGGAGGAAGACCTCATGACGCTCCCCCAGCGCATCGCCCACATCGTCCGTCACGGCATGGCCGTGCTCCATCCCTGCGTCTATGGCGAACTCGGCGCGGCCGGCGCGGTCGGCGAGATCGCGGCGGACCTCGAGCGCGAGATTGCGCTCTTGCCGACGGAACGTCCGGCGGCGGCCATCGTCGCGGACTTCATGGCCCGTCTTCCAGAGATCCGCCGACTCGTCGACACCGACGTCACGGCGGCCTACGAGGGCGATCCGGCGGCGTCGAGCCGCATGGAGGTCGTGATGGCGTATCCGGGGCTCTTCGCCGTGACCGTCCACCGTCTCGCGCACGAGCTCTATCGGCTTAAGGTGCCGATCATCCCGCGCGTCATGAGCGAACTCGCCCATTCGAAGACGGGCATCGACATCCATCCGGGCGCGCAGATCGGCGAGCGCTTCTTCATCGACCACGGCACGGGCGTCGTCATCGGCGAGACGTGCGTGATCGGACGCAACGTGAAACTCTACCAGGGCGTGACGCTCGGCGCGAAGTCCTTCGAAAAGGATCCCGTCACCGGCGCGCTCGTGAAGGGCATCAAGCGCCATCCGAACGTGGAGGACAACGTCGTCATCTACGCGGGGGCGACGATCCTCGGGGGCGACACGACGATCGGACACGACTCCGAGATCGGCGGCAGCGTGTGGCTCATCTCGTCCGTCCCGCCGAACTCGCGCGTTTACAACAAGCCGCCCGCGCCCACGATCAAGGCCATCGGATGACGCTCGGCTCGCTCATCGCCCTGGCGGCCGTCACGGTCGGCACCTGGAACGGGGAATGGTTTCCGTCCGGCCGCGCAGAGCACCGGGCGGCGCCCGAAATCGAGGCGGCGACGATCCAGGTGGCGGGGCAGCGCCTGCGCCGCGGACTGGATGCGGCTGACCCGACGGGGACGAACGACGTCATCCTCTGCCTGAACGAAATCCGAGGACCCCGTGTCGCGGAGGAACTCTGCCGCGCCGTCGGGCGCACCAACCTCGCGGTCGCGGTCGTGACGGGTTACCGTCGGCGCGACCGCTACGACCAGCAGCAGGACGTCGTCGCGACGACGCTTCCCGTCGTCTCGGCGGACTGGGAGACCTGGCGGCCCGCGAAGCGCGAGACGCCGCCGCGCGGCTTCGCCCGGGCGCGGGTGGTCTTCTCGTCCGCCGTGACCGGCACGGTCTACGCCGTCCATCTCAAGTCCAATTACGGACAGTCCGACGAGACGGCGGCGCTCAACCGCGCCAAGCGGACGCGGGCGATCCGCCAGCTTGTCGAGGAGGAGCCGTCCGTTCCCGGCCGCGTCGCGCCCGTCGTCATCGCCGGGGACTTCAACGCCGACCGCTGGCAGGCGTCCTTTGCCGAGGAGACGCTCTTCGCCGACCTGGAGGCGGCGGGATTCGTCAACGCTCTCGCGCTCATGCCGGCCGACCGCCGGTTCACGCACCCGGGGCGTGGGAAATGGCCGAACCGTGCGCTGGACTATGTCATGCTGAGGGGTCTTGCGCCGCTGGCGCCGCCGGTCTCCGTCTCCGCAGAGGGCGTCTCCGACCACAATCCCGTTTTTGTTACCGTCGATGTCGAACCACGTTCGCCGACTATGCTATAATAGTAGGCAAGAATCTTTCCAAAGAAAGGCAAATCAGATGACCGACAATCAGAACCCGCGCCTCGGCGCCGTCGATTGGATTCTGTCCTCCGTCCTGGCGGGCTTCGCTTTCATTGTCTTCCTGTGCGGCCTCGCCGACTACGCCTACCCGGGGCAGTCGGCCCAGCTGCTGAGCGCGTTACAGGGTCTCGAGCCCCTGCCCGAGGCGAAGTATCCGCTGTTCGCCTGCGTCAACGGGCTGCTCTTCCCCGCGGGGTCGCAGCTGCTGGCGCCGATCTGCGGCGCGGTCGGCGTCTTCGTCCTCTATCACCTGGCCCGCGCGTTCCTGTCCGTCCGGGTCATCGGCGAATACGTCGAGAAGGACGCGCGTTTCATCGTCCGTCTCGGCGCGGCCGTGTCAGCCGCGGTGTTCGCCTTCACGCCGGCCGTCCGCCTGGCCTCCACCCACCTCGACCCCGCCGTCTTCGACACGGTCTGGGCGATGCTCTCCTTCGCGCTCCTGTTCGTCTCGTCCAAGCTGCCCCGGAAGGCGGCCTGGACCGTTCCGGTGCTGGTCGGCGTGCTGTCTGGCCTCGGCGTCGGCGACACGATTCTCTTCCTCTTCCTCGCGCCGCTCTACCTGATGGCCGCCTGGCGCGCCTCCCGTCGGTGCGGCGGCAAGGGCTATGGCTCGGCGACGCTCTTCCTGCTGACATTCCTTCTTGTCGCGCTGATCGCCGTGCCGGTGTCGCACGGCGGGTTCGCGGCGTATTTCGAGGGGCAGAAGTCCGTCTTTCGCGGCGCCGTCCAGGCGGACGGCTTGTTCTGCCTGCCGCTCTTCGCCGTCGTCCCGTTCGTCGTCGCGCTGTTCTCGAGCCGAAGCGCCTTCGGCGGCGACCGCGGCTGGATGCAGGTCGCCTACCATGCGCTCATGACGCTCCTGTCGGTCCTCGCGCTGTCCACCCAGCTGTCCGTTTCCTCCGTCATGGCCCCGGTCGACTATTCGCCGGTCCTGACCTGCGCCCTGGCCGCGCTGACCGCCGGTTACCTGATGGCCTACTGGTGGAGCCTGACGCGCGTGACGAAGGTGGCGAACGAGTCCCTCGGCACGTCTGCGGACGCACGTCGGTTCAAGGTCGTCGGGCAGACCGCAGGCGGTTTTCTGGCCCTCGTTCTCGCGCTGACGACGACCTTTGACTTCTTCTTCGGATTCGACTCCGGCAAGGGCCGCTTCGCCGACCTGCTCGCCGACCGCATCGTGTCCGACCTCGGCGAGCGCACCTGGTTCGTCACCGACGGCACGCTGGACAGCCATCTCCGTCTCGCGGCGAAGCGCGCCGGCCGGGAGCTCAACCTGATCTGCCTGCAGAAGGACGACGACAGGGCCTACGTCGAACGGCTTGCGGTCCTTGCGGAGAAGAAGGGCCTCGCCCCCTATGTCGGCCGGCTGCGCAAGCTCGGCATCCTCGCCTTCCTCGGGGACTGGTTCGGCGCCGATCCGGCCGTGGCCGACAAGGTGGCCGTCTTCGGCGCTCCTGACCTGTGGAAATACGCGCCGCCGCTCGAAGGCAGCCGCCGCCGTTCGGCTGTTCCCGAGCTTCTCTTCTTCGGCGGCGACGAGCGGTTCGTCTCGGACGGGAAGGGACAGCCCCGGGCCTTCGACTTCGACGCGGTCCGCGAGTTCGTGAAGGCGCTTCCCGCCGACGAGGGCTGGGACAGCTACACGCTGATGAAGAGCACCGACTACATCGACCTCATGCGGCTCAACCTTCGCCGCCACGTCGGCTTCGTGGCCTGCAACTGGGCCTGCCGCGAGGACGGAAAGGCCCGCCTAGCGCAGAGCGTCGGCAACCTTGAGGGCGCCTCGGCGCACTTCGACCGTGCCTTCGCGATCTACGACTTCGTCCTGAAGGAGATCGACGCGGGCAACATCTGCGCCCTGTACAACGCGCTGGACCTCGTCAACAGCGTCCAGCACACCAACGAGGCGGCGGACGACCGCAGCAAGGAACTCCAGTCCGCGCTTGACGCGATCAAGGGCGACGAACACCGCCGCTACATCTTCGACCGTCTCCCGCTCGTCTACGGCTACATCATGAATCCGGCGGTCCTGATCAAGCAGGGCCTCGCGATGGTCAAGAACGGCCGCCGCGAGACGGGCCTCGACGCGATCGCCCGCGCGAGCGAACTGGTTGCCTTCGACGCCCGCCGCAAGATCGAGCTCGAGCTGCTGGCGCCGTTCTATTCGCAGGAGCGTGGTTCGCGCAAGGCGATGTCGCGGGAAATCTACGAGCAGAGCAAGCGCGAGTTCGAGTCGAATCCCCAGCGCATCGAGACGAATCCCGAGGTGCTGATCACGCTCGTGCGTCTCGCCCTGCGGAACGGCGATTCCTCCACGGCGACGAGCTACATGGAGACGCTCGAAAGCATGGTGGCCCGCAAGCGTCTCGAGCCCGGCCTCGGCTATTACTCGATCCAGCTCGAATACAACCTCTCGCGCGGCGACCTCGGCAAGGCCCGCACCGTCGTCCTGGCTGCCCAGGAGATGGCGCCGTCGGACGTCCGGGTCTGGAACTGGAAGGCGATTGTCGTCATGCGTCAGCTCGAGGCGGTCGAGCTTGACGACGACCCCGATACCCGCGACGAGCGCCGTGCGGCGCTGGCGGACGAGCTGGACAACCAGATTCTGCCGACGATCGCCCGCCTCGATCCCAAGGATCCCACGGCCCAGAAGGTCCTTGCGAGCGTGAAGATTCACAAGAGCTGGCGGGCGACTGACCTCGAGACGCGGAAGGACCTGCTGACCTCCGCTCGCGAGGACCTGGTCCGCCTCTCCGACCGCAATCCGGCCGATGCCGCGACTTGCGACCAGATCCTGGCGCTCGACATGATGCTCGAGCTTGACGATGACGCGATGACGCGCGCCGAGGCCGTCCTGCACGAAGACCCGAACGCCCCCCAGGCGAACTACTTCCTCGGCGCGACCTACATGAAGCGCGGCGACCTGGCGAAGGCCGAGCCCCATCTCAAGAAGGCCTACGAGCACGCCTCGACCAATCCCGTCGTGATGAATGACTACGCGGAGCTCCTGCGCCTCAGGGGAGATCTCGACACGGCCGACCGAATCGCCCGCGAATGCGTGAAGGCCTCCCGCCTGCCCGAGGCCCGCGACACGCTCGCCCTCGTGCTCGTCGCACGGTACGACAGCACGAAGCAGCGCGAGTTCCTGCTTGAGGCCGAGACGCTCCTCAAGCCGCTTGCCGCGGCGGCGCATCCCGACGTCCGCTTCGTGATCTCCTACGCGCGCGTCCTCGCCAAGCTCGGCAAGTCCGAGGAAGCCTCCGACTGTCTCGCCCGCATCAAGGGTGCGATTGACAAGGCGCCTGCCGACTCGCCCGTTCGCAAGCTGTACGAAGAGGCCCAGGAAGAGGTCTTCGGCTACTGATCGTCCTGACGATGATCGCAAGCCTCCTAGCCGCAGCGGCCTTTCAGGTCGGACCGTTCTACGAGCAGCGGGACGACTACTGGGCGCTGCGGCCGTTCGTTTCGCAGGAGAACGGCGAGACGGACGTCCTCTGGCCAATCTTCACGAAACACCGCGACTGGTGGCGCTTCTGCTACCTCGTCAACAGCCAGGACTATCCCGACACCGATGGCGGACATCAGTTCTCCGTCGTGCCGTTCTGGTTCAACGGACACGACCCCCAGGAGGGCGACTACTGGGGCTTCTTCCCGTTTTACGGACATCATCCCCACATCGGGATGATGTATGACCTCGACTTCGCCCTCTGGCCCGCCTGGCACCGTTACCGCATGCCGCGCGGACGCGACTGGCTGGAGACAAACTCCGTTTTCTTTCCCTTCGTGAGCTGGCGTTCGGACGGCGCCTGGAGCTTCTGGCCGTTCTACGGCGTCAACTACCAGCGCGAGTCCGACCACCGTTACGCGCTTTGGCCGCTCGTCACCTGGGCGTCCTATCGCGACGACCGTGACACGGCCGGCGAAGGGTACTCGTGGTCGGTCCTTCCGTTTTACAGCCGGGTCCGCCGCCGTTACGAGGAGCAGGATTCCTTTCTGCCGCCGTTCTTCTCCGTCGCCGCGACCTGGGGCAAGCGTCTTCCGGCGGCCGGCGAACTCGTGCACTCCGGGCCCGAGTCCCTCCGCGTCCGCTTCCCCTGGCCGTTCTTCGAATACGAGTCGACGCCCGTCCGCGTACGCTTCTCCCTCTGGCCGTTCTACGAGAGCGACGTCCGTTACGAGTACCTCGCGAGCCGCACGAAGGGCAGGTGCCGGGAGACGGAGTCCTCGCACGTGACCCGCTTCGGCTGGAAGCTCGTCGAGCTCTACGACGACGAGGTCCGCGTCTTCCCGTTCTACGCGTCGGGACGCGACTACACGCGCATCTGGCCGTTCTGGGAGTCGGAGACGGAGAAGGACGTCACCCGCACCAGCGTTCTCGCGCTCTTCCCGATCCGCTGGGTGCCGGCCGTCGACCGCAACTGGGCCAAGTTCTGGACCCTCTACGAGAACGCCTCGTATGCCGACCATACGGATCACTCGCTCCTCTGGGGAATCATCCGCTGGAGGACGGAGAAGGAATGACGGCGTCGCCCGGAGCCTGGCTGCGCGCCCTGCGCGTCAACCAGTGGACGAAGAACCTCCTGATTCCCGTGGCCTGGTTCTTCGCCGTGAGCGACCCGACGCAGTCCGCCCTCGCCCGCGGCTGGCGCCCGGCCCTGCTGATGCTTGGCATGTTCGGCAGCTTCTGCCTCGTCTCGTCCGCCTTCTATCTCTTCAACGACGTCCGCGACCGCGAGGCGGACCGCCTCCATCCCGTCAAGCGGAACCGGCCCGTCGCCGCCGGTCTCATCTCCCCCGCCGTCGCCCTGCAGGCGTCGGTTCTCTGCTTTCTCGGCGGACTCGTCCCCTCGCTGATCATGTTCCTTCGCCACGTCGACCGCTGGCCGATGATCGCCGTCGTCTTCGCCTACAGCACCATGCAGCTCGGCTATTCGGGCGGACTCAAGCGCGTGCCCTATGTCGATGTCGTGGTCATCGCCGTCGGCTTCGTCCTGCGCGCCATGGCCGGCACCACCGTTCTCGGCGTCCGCTTCTCCCCCTGGCTGTTCGCCTGCGCCTTCTCGCTGGCGCTCTTTCTCGCCCTCTGCAAGCGCCGGCACGAGAAGCTCGTCTGCGAGGAGTCCCGTGCCGCGCTCTCCGGCTACCGGATGCCGACGCTCGACATGCTCGTCGCCGCGTCCGCAATGACGACCCTCGCCGTCTACGTCGCCTATACGCTCGTTCCCGAGACGCTCGCCCGCTACCGGTGTGGCGCCCACCTCGCCTGGACGGCCATCCCCGTCGCCCTGGGCCTCGTCCGCTACCTCTTCCTCACCTACTCGAAGGCTGACGTCGGCCGCCCGGAGAAGATCCTCCTGTCCGACCGCTGGCTGTGGTCCGTCCTGGCCCTTTACGGCGCCGTTGCGGCGGGCGTGCTGCTGCTCTGGAAGTGAATATGACCGATTCCGAACAACCGTCCTTTCTCGCGGAACTCGCCGCGCGCCGTCGCTTCGGCATGAAGCCCGGACTTGACGCCATCCGCACCCTCTGCGCCGTGCTCGGAGACCCCCAGCTGTCCGTCCCCGCCGTCCATGTCGCCGGCACGAACGGAAAGGGCGCCGTCTGCGCCATGCTCGACGCCTGCCTGCGGGAGACGGGCCTTCGCGTCGGACGCTACACGTCGCCCCATCTCGTCGCGCTCAACGAGCGCTTCTTCCTTGACGGACGCCCCGTCTCCGACAACGTCCTCGAGGATTGCTCCGCCCGGGTCTCGGCAGCGGTCTCCAGCTCTCCAGCGGCCGACCTCACCTTCTTCGAGGCGCTGACCGCCGTCGCGTTTCTGCTCTACGCGCGGGAACGCGTCGACGCCCTGGTGCTCGAGACGGGACTTGGCGGACGCCTCGACGCGACCAACGTCTGCGCACCGATCCTGACGGTCATCACCCGCATCGGCCTTGACCATTGCGACTGGCTCGGCGATACGGTAGAGAAGATTGCGGACGAAAAGGCCGGCATCATCAAGCCCGGCGTTCCCGTCGTTCTCGGCCGTAACGTCGATTCGGTCGTCGCCGTCGTCAAGGCTCGTGCGGACGCAGTCGGCGCGCCGTTCTTCTACGCCCCCGACCTCGCTTCGGAGACGGAGATTCCCGCGGACTTCTCCCTCGCCGGCACCTTCAACCGCGAAAACGCCGTCACGGCCCTCGCCGCGCTCAAGGTCCTTTCCTCCCGCCTCCCTCGTTCCTCTTCCCCCGTCCCCCGTCCCCCGTCCCCCGTACCTTCTCCCGCGTCCCTCGCCGCCGGCTTCGCCCACGTCGTCTGGCCCGGGCGCTTCCAGCGGGTCGGACGCTTCCTGGTCGACGGCGCGCACAACCCTCCCGCCGCACGCGCTCTCGCGTCCGCCCTGGCCGAGCAGGGACTCCGCGACCTGACACTCGTCTGCGGCTTCTGCGGCGACAAGGACGTTGCCGAGACGCTGCGCATCCTGAAACCCCACATCGCCCGCGCCCTCGCGGTGAAGACCAACAATCCGCGCTCCCTGTCCCCCGAAGACCTCGCCGGCCGCCTGGTTTCCGTCGGCATCCCCGCCGAACCCTGCGCCTCCCTGGCGGCAGCCATCGGACGGGCCGATGACGCGAGCGGACGCACGGTCCTCGTCTGCGGCTCGCTCTTTCTCGCGGGAGAGGCCCTCGTCGCCCTCGGCGCCTATCCCTGGCCCCTGACGCGTTTCGATCCCTCCGAAAGCCTGAATCGCGGCGGCCTGTAAGAGGTTAGCGAGTGCGGGGCGTCAGCCACACACTCGCTAACCTCTTACCTGGCCGGGCGGGCGACTGTTCACACCTCTACGCGCTTCTGTTCTATGCAACGCGTCG
>CAMEZU010000036.1 GCA_945947925.1 uncultured Verrucomicrobiota bacterium | reverse complement strand
TCAGGCGCCGCGGACGAGTTCCTTGCCGACGGCGACGATACGCTTGTCGATGCGGGACTTGATCTGGCTGACGGAATTGCGAGAGAGCCCGAACTCCTTCGCCACATCGGCGATGTCGCGTCCCTCGAGGGCATAGGCACGATAGACCTTGCGATCGCGGTCCGAGAGTGCGGTCTTGGTCAGCACATGTTCGACGGCGGACTTGAGGACGGCCTGGCGCCAGTCGGCGTCAATCGTCTCGGGGGACTCCTCCGGCGCGGCGAGCGTGTCCATGAGGGCCGAAGACGACTCGTCCTCGCCGCCGGCGTCCAGGGAGACCTTGCGGTCGCCGGCGCGGGCCATCTCCTTGCGATGGGCCATGTGCACCTCGTTGACGATCATCGTGGCGAGGTAGGAGTGAAACCGACCCTTCTCGGGGGAGTACTGCCCCGTGCGCAGAACATCGACGAGCTTACCGAGGACGGTCATGACGATGTCGTCGGCATTGGCCTCGCCGCCCTTCATCGCCGCAAACTGGCGGATGGCGAGCGAGTACGAGTTCCAGAACCTGACCCAGGCCGAGGAGTCCTCGCCCGGGGAGAGCTGCTTGATCTTGGCGATCAGCGTGACAGAGGTGAGAGGGAAGGAGGCGCTCATTGCTCGAAGGTCTCCTTCAGGTTCGCGATGGCGCGGTCAAGAAGCATCGCCAGGGGCTCGTCATCGCCGACCTGAATGTAGTCCGTCTCGCCGCCGCCCAGCGTGTCGAACGGCGACTCCTCGGCGTCCTCGTCCAGGCGCGAACGGATTTCCTCCAGGCGCGTGACAGCCTTCTCGGGCGTCACCTGTCCCGCCCGCACTGCGGCGAGCAGCTCGTGCGTGAGGACGAGGGCATCGATGCGCGCCGCCTCGAACTGCGTGCGGGACGGCATGATGACATTCCCCTGGTCGTCGATCGACTCCTCCGCGCCGGCCTCGGCCGGAATCGGAAAGAGGTCCTCGAAGGCGAACGAAACGGACTTGACGACGACCTCGGACGCCGATTTCCCAGCCGGCGGCTGACGGAGCAGGACGACCGCCAGGGCGATGGCCAGGACGACCGAGCAGGCGCTGGCCCAGCGGGCGACATGGCGGGCAACGTGGCCGCGCCGCTTCTCCTTGAGCCAGCGCTCTTCGGACTCGAAGGCCTGGCGCTCGGCGTCCGCCTTCTTCTCCTCGGCATAGGACAGGCATTCGCGTCCGTCGGGATTGGCATGGAGCAGTTTCGGAATGATGCGCTTCCAGACCGGATCGTACGTGTCGAGTCCCCCGTTCACGTCCGTGCGCGCGTCGCACCAGGTGCCCGTGAGGAGCTTGTAGGTGATGACGCCGAGCGCATACCAGTCGGAGGCGGGCGTCGCGACCACGCCCATCTCCAGTTCGGGGGCCATGTAACCGATCGACCCCATGACAAGACTGCGTCCCTCGCGCATGCGGACGATGGTCTGGACCGTATCAATGACCCGATTGCCGTCGCCCTTCGCGTCGAAGATGCGGGAGATGCCGAAGTCGGTGAGGACGGCGTGTCCGTCCGGACCGATCAGCACGTTCTGCAGCTTGAGGTCGCGGTGCACGACACCCTGTCCGTGGATGTAGGCGAGGCCCTCGCGCAGGTCGTCGTACCAGCGGCCGATCGTCTCCTCGTCCACCGAGCCCGGCTCGACGTCGCCAAGGGACTGCTTCTCCCCGTCGGCGTTGAGCACGAGGTCCATCACGAAATAGGGACGTCCGGACGCTTGCTCGACGCCGACATCCACGACCTTGACGATGCGCGGATGGTTCAGCTTCGCCAGGAGCCGTCCTTCGGCCAGGAAGCGTTCGCGGGACTCGGAGTCCTCCTCCGACTTCGTGAACAGCTTCAGCGCATAGCGCGCCTCGAGGTGGAGATTGGCGACCTCGTAGACGTCGCTCATGCCGCCGTTGCCGAGCAGGCGGATGACTTCATAAGGTCCGATCTTCTTCGCATCCATGACGTCTTTCCATGCTCCTTACAAACTGCCGTTTCCGACCGACCAGGCGAGCCGCTCCGCCTGCCAGACGAGCTTCAGGCGCGCGGCGTAACCCGCGAACGTGCCGGCCTTGGGCGGGAAACAGACATAGACCTCATACGCGTCGACGCCGACCGGCAGGAGGACGGTCGAACAGGTTGCCGAATGGACGATGTCCCTTCCGCGCGCATCCTGTCCCGTCACGAACCTGCCGGCAGCCGTCACGACACCCGTTGCGGCGGTCTTCAGCGTCACGCCCGGCGCCGCCTCGACCGTCTTTCCGGCAAACGCCTTGGCAGCGGTCTTCCACGGTTCGGCCTTCCAGAGGTTCTGGCGGACGTCCAGGCCGGCGGAAAGCGGTCCGCCCTCCGCGTCCTCGACAAAGGCGAGGCGTCCGACCGGCGAACCGTCCGGGAGGTCCTGGCGAACAACGCCCAGGAGGTTCGTTTCGACGAGCTTGCCGCTCTTGAAGACCGCCTTGGCGAAGTAAACCGGCTCGTCCGTCTCGTCGGCGTAGTCGAAGTCGGCGAAGGATGGTGCCGTGACCGTCCAGGCCTGACCGTCCCGCTGCACCTTGCCCGAGAGCTTGCCAACCGCGGTCAGGGACAGCGTCGCGAGGCCGTTCGGCTCGCCGTCCGCGAGCGAACCGCCGACGAAGGTCCCGTACGCCCAGGCGGGGAGCGGCTCGACCACACAGGCAATCTGCGCGGTGGCCGTGTTCCTGCCGGACGTCGTCACCTTGAGCTTGGTCACCGTCGGCTTGACGAGTCCCGTCCGTGCATCGGTCTTCGACGCCGTTGTGGGCGTACCGACGATTTCATAGTCGTAGGTCTTCTCGATCTTGTCGACGAGCGTCTTCTGCAGCTTGAGTCCCGACGGCAGGCCGCTCACCGCGACCGTCGTCTGGGAGAAGGCTCTGGCGAGAACGGGCCAGCGAACCTGTACGCCCTGCCAGATGACGTTCGTGACCGGGACGTCGAACGGGAGCTCGGCGCCGTCCAGCTGGAGCGAGATGGAGGCGAGATCGTCCTCGCGCGTCACGAAGCACGCCGTATAGGTGAGGTCGGCGCCGTCCACCAGCAGCGGCAGCGTCGGTTGACGGGACACCACGGCGTTGTCGGCGTCCGTCCATCCCGTAAACACCCAGCCCGTCTTCGCCGTCGCCCTCAGGGACACCTTCCGACCGTCCGCATAGACGCCGCTTCCGGTTGTCTTGCCGCAGGCGGCATCGCACACGCCGCGCACGATCCGCTCGCCGGCCGCGCGCACGACAAACGGCACCTCGACCGTCATCGTCGCTCCGCCGGCCGTCACGGCCTTGACCTTAGTGGTGAAAAAGCCGCTTCGCGTCGGCGTTCCGGAAACGACGCCATTCTTGAACGCCAGACCGGCGGGCAGTCCCGAGGCGGACAGCGTGCGCACGACGCTCGTGCCCGCAGCCCGGACCTGAACCGGTTCGATCGGCTCGCCCCGCGCATATTCAGCCGCCGGCGTCGCCTCAACCGTCACGCGGTCTTCGGTCTTGGCGATGAAGACAGCCTTCACGGTCAGCGCGGTCGTCCCGAGCACGACCTCAGTCGTCGGGTTCTGAGAGAAGACGACGTTGTTCGTGGACCAGCCGGAGAAGACGGACCCCGTCTTCGGCGTCGCCTTCAGGGGCACAGTTCCGTTCGCGGGCACCATCTTGGACGACGTCTTCTCGCCGTCGATCGACACCGCGCCGTCGCCCGACTTCAAGACGGTCAGCTTGACGGCCTTCGCCCAATGGGCGTAGACCGTAAGGTCGTGCGTGATACGCGTCCGGGTCGTCACTTCCTCGCCACCGCTTGCTGCCGTCCACCAGCCGACCGGCAGATAGCCGGAGCGTGCGTTCAGCTCGGGGAAGGAGGCGAGCGGCGAGTCGAAGACGACAGAGGACGTCTTGGAGGAGGACGACTTGAGGCTCCCGCCGTTCGCATTGAAGGTGACGGTCGCGAACTTGGGAGCGACGTCGGCAAAGGCGCCAACAGCCTGATCGACCGAATCCATGAACTGCGCGGCGAGGCCGCCGGAGCTAATGGTCATCTTGCCACTCCGGCCGGAGAAGCGGACCAGCACCTCGCGACCCGACTTGTCCTTCGGCCACCAGGCGCAGACGTAGGGGAACTCGCCGGACGAGTTGTAGGCAAAGGACTTCGCCGCCTTGACGTCCGCGGCCTTCATCCCATGCGTCGCATCGTCGACCGTCCCGAGGGCAAAAACGAGAATATACTTGCGATCCTGGGCCCATTTCGTCACCGAGGAGGACGCGACGGCGCTTTCGAACCTCTGGCAATAGCCGCAGCCGGGATTGGCCCAAACGGTGACGAGCGGGACGTTATGCTCCTTGGCGTAGGCCTTGGCCGATTGAAACGCACAGCCCCACCCGCCGACGGTGAATCCGTCCTGCCAGGTGAGGCCGTTGTACGAATACCCCCGGGCCGTCGTCACGGCCGCAACCGTCAGCACCCGCGCCAGGAATTTCCGTACGTTCTCAAGCATAGCCTTACATCTGTCAGGTGGTCATGACGGGTTGAGACGAATCCTCCGGCGTCGCCATCGGTTCGTCCTCTTCGGGCTCCTCGACCTCGGGCGCGTCGTCATCGTCCGTGTCCGGCCCGTACATGTCCTCGTCCTCGGGCGCGTCGCGGTTTTCGCCGGACGGGTCGTTGTACCACTGGTCAAGCGTCTCGACGGTCACGCCCTCGCCGAAGCGGTCTTCGATCGCCTCCTTGAGCGCGGCCTGAGCGGCGGAAGAACCGGTCTGGGCGATTTGCTTGACCGTCTCGATCGCAACGGAGTTGCGCATGTTGTCGAGCTCCATCAGGAAGGTCTCGATCGCCTCCCCGTCGGTCACGGCCTGGCAGGCGGTGACGAGAAGCGACGAAAGCTCACGGTCGCCGTTCGCCTCCTGGAAGCCGTCGTCAAAGGCGTCGATCGCCGTTTCCAGGATGTCCGGATCGCTGTCCGCGAGGAAGCCGACCATCGAGGGCAGGCCCTCGAGTCCCGACCAGGCCAGGGCTTCAATCGCCGCCTTGCGGACCGAGAGCGGAATGCCGTCCGGCCATTCTTCGGAGGCCTGAAGCTTGCGGATGAAGACGATGAGTTTCTTGATGTCATCCGCGTCAATCGCCTTGCGGATCTCCTCGATCAGCTGGCGCTGCGACTCGGAGAGCCCGAGACCGTCCGCTTCCGACAGCTGGAACGTCGGCTTCTTCTCCTCGTTGCGCGTGCGATGCGCCGGCTTGCGGGCCGGCGCCTTCTTCGTCGCGGCCTTCGTGCCGGCATCCTGTTCGACCGACACGACTTCAGCGTCGGATTCGACGGCGATTCGGCGCGAACGGCTGGAAAAGCAAACGGCGACAACGGCCAGGACGGCCACACTGCAGGCACAACCGATAACGAGTGATTTATGATTCATCTCCCTCATTCTCCGAATTCATCACCCCAATCGTCCGCCCACCAGTCGATGTCGCCGAGATTCTCGCCGACGACGTTGAACGGCGCTGAGAACGTCCAGCGACGGGTCGTGGTCCGATTGGTCGTCTCGTTGTAGTCCGTCAGTCTGACGGACTGCGTCACGAAACCGGGGGCGATGATCTCGTCCGTCAGCGTCGCAAAGGGATCGCGCGCCTGGACCATCACGCCGAAGACCTTGAGTCCCGTCATCTCCTTCTGCCTGAGACCGTCCTCGCTCACGCTCCAGAGCGAGCAGGAGCCGGTGACGAGGCCGGTCGCCCGCGCGACCTTGATGGCCACGTTGCAGGGATTCGAGCTCGCGGCGAGGTCCGTCAGCATGCCGCTCTTAACGACCTTCTTCTTCTCATACGTCACGTTGTTGCCTGCGAGGCCCAGGGCGAAGCCGTTCGGCTCGGCCTCCGTCGAATAGACATAGCCGGCCGGCAGCGCCTCGGTCGGGAACTCGGAGATGTCCGCCGCTCCCACACTGAGCGCATGCGTGAGGTAATAGGTCTGCAGGTTGAAGACCGTATCGTACCAGCCGCCGCACGGGACCGGCTCGAGACGATAGCCCTCCTCGTTGTAGTAGGTCGTCGCCGGATTGTCGTTGTTCCAGACGAGCGGACGGCTCGCGTCCACGACGACCTTTGTCGCCGCGCCGCTGGGCTGGTCGGGATCCTCAACGGCGTAGAGTCGCAGGACGCCGCCAAAGCAGACGGGGGTCTTCGCGAGGTAGACCGGCACGTACATCGCATAGCCGTTGGCCGAGCTCTTGTCGGGACGGATCGCGCAGGCGGCCGCGGAGAGGGACGGCCTGGTCGTGCCGTCGGCCAGCATGCCGGCGACCCTCACCGTTCCCTTGTTGTCGACGGTCAGCGTCAGGTAGCCGTTGCCGGCGGGAACGCCTTCGGACGTGAACGAGCCCGGGTCGAGTGCAATCGTATAATAGCCGGTGAAGTTCGTCACAGCCATCAGGTAGTCCTGGATCTTCGCGTTGTTGCGGAAGAGCTCGCCCGTGTAGCGGATCTCCTCCTGGACGCCCTTGTTGTTCGCGTCCGGCACGTTCATCGTGAGCTCCACCTCGCCGCCTGCGACCTGCCAGGCGTCGGGATCGTCCGTCCGGCCCTTCGCGACCGTGAGCGAGAGGACGTTCGTGTAGGTGACGTTGTTGACCCTCTGGACGAGCTCGAGGTCCTTGCGGAGCGTCGCGTCGTCAACGCCCTCGTCCCAGCCCTTGCCGGCGAACGTGTAGGTCTTGCCGGCGAGCATCACCTTCGCGGAAAGCGCCGCAGGGTTCGCCGTCGAGGCCGTGAATGTCACGGACGCGAGGCGGGGGAGTCCGTTCGTCAGGGCCGAGCCGTCCTCGTGCAGGAGCGCGGTGAACGAGCCCGTTTCGAGGGCGACCGCCTCGGTCCTCACCGTCGCCGGCTTCGGCGCCTTCGCGGCGTAGGCCGAGGCGACCGTCGTGCCGGGACGCGAGGCCTCGGTGAGCGTGATCAGGCAGGTGTCGCGGCCGGCGATCGCGGCCTCGTACTCGCCGGGCGTCAGGTCCGCCTCGTCGATCGGACGGATCTTGAGACCGAACGTCTTGTTGCCTTCGTAGACCTCGACCAGGTCGGGGATGAGGGCGATCGTGATCACCTTCGCCTTGTTGTCGTTCGCCGCCCACTCGAGGACGCCCGTCTGCGGGACGTAATCGATGCCGGGCTTCGCTGTGCCGGCGACCGTGCCGTACTCGACGCGCACCACGCCGTCCTTGGCGGTGCGGTTCACGGTGACCGCGACGCTCGCCGCGTTCTCCTTGACGCTAATCGCATCCCTCGCGAACCTGATCGCGCCCACTTTGGCGAACGAACCTGTCAGCTCGTAGCCGCCAAACGACTTCGCGTTCTCGGCGTGCTTCACGACGAGGTAGGTCTTCGGACTCGTCTTCGGGACGACGAGACGCGAGACGCTCGTCACGTTCTCGGCGAGGACGCCGAGCTGCGCGTTGGTGATCGAGAACACCGCGTCGCAGTCCGCCGCCTTGAGCGCGAAGTCATAGTAGCAGCCGTCGGCGCTCGCAAAGGCGAAGTTGTCCTCCGGATCGTCGGCCCACAACGTGCGCGTCATCGTCAGCGGCACGTTCTTGAGCGTCCAGGCCGTCGCCCCCGCCGCCCGGTCGTCCTTCGAATCGAACGTGTCGGTGTAGTAACCATCGACGACCGTCGGCGTCTTGCCCGAGACGACATCCACCTTCTGGACGGACGGCGCCTTGAAGCCGGCCACCGTGCCGAACTTGACGGTGTGCGAACCGCTCACCAGGACGGACGAACCGCCCGGATACTTGACCGTCTCGGCATCCAGTGTCCAGGTCGCGGCCGCCGAACCGTGCGTGTTCACGGTCAGGATTCCGAGCGCCGCAGCGCCCTCCTGATAGGCGGACGCATGAAGCTTGTAACTCGGGAAGTCGAGACCCTCGCCTTCGGCCACCGACAGGCGAAGATAATAGGCCTGGTTCGCTGTCGCCGTGAAGGTCAGCGGCGTCTTCGACTCGGGATCGATGCCGCCCGACACGGGGACGGCGCGTTCCGTCGTGCCGCTCAGCGTGAAGACGTCGACCATAAGGTTGTTCGCCGTCGCCGACGGATCCTCGACCGTCGCAATCAGACGATAGGTAACGCCCTTGCGCGCCGCGATGACGAACGTGTCGCACCAGTCGCTCATGCCCAGGCGATGCCAGCCGGTCCCTGCGGGATCCGTCACGACTGGGGATTCGGACGAACGTCCAGGCAACGGCGAAAGCGGCGTCGCACCCGCCGGCACGTCATCTTCCGCATCCCATTCGTCCGGCTGTCCGTCCGTTGCCGTCGCATCCTCCAGGCGGATCGTGACCGGCTGGTAGGAGGCGGGAACCGAGATCGGATCATCCTGACGCTGGCACACGCCGACATAGTAGACGCCGGCGGCAGTCGTCTTCACGGCCGCGCGGACATCAAAGCCGCCGAGGCCGTCCGTCAGATTCTCCTTGAGGATAGTTCCCTTAGCGTCGTAGACGCGCATCAGGAGGTTCGTCTTGGCGCCCGTGGCCGAGACAACGTAGCGTGCGCCCTTCGCCGCCGTGAAGCGGAAGAGGCACTCGTCGATGATTTCGTCGTAGAACGGCGATCCGGGCGCCATCAGGCTGCCGACGTTGAAGTCGGCCGTATAGCCGTTCGCGGCGTTGAGCTCGACGAACGGATGGTCGGCGATGTCGCGTTTCGCGTAGAGGACGTGAGTCAGCCCGAACGGCTTCTGGTCGTCTTCGGACGACGGGGCCGTCACGACGATCGAATAGGTGCCCGTCTCCCGGGGAACAATGTAAACGCCGCTGTCGTTCTGGTCATTGTAAACCGGGTCATCGACGATCAGCGCCACCTCAAGGTCGGCTTCGTCGCCATACGGCTCGATCGTGATGCCGAGCGGCATCGTCTCGGTCGCCTGAGTCGTCGCGAAATGATAGAGACGGCCGGCCTGCAGACGAGCCCGGAAGTAATACTCGCCATTGATCTCGAGCTTGCGCCCCGAAACGGTCTGGGCCGTCGTCGAGGGAGAGATCGAGTACTGGTTCTGGGAGCGTCCCATCGGAATACTCACGCCTTGGACGAACGTGATCGTGCCCGCCTCACCGATCGTGCCGCGCAGACGGAAGTAGTACGTCCAGCTGGTCGGATCGCTTTCGGAGGGATCTTCGTCGTCGATGTACCACTCGTCCGCCGACATGACGTAACGCTGGTTGCCGTCGCGCTCGTCAACCTCCTCGAAGCCGGCGCCGGGTTCAACCTGCGACTCCTTCGTCGATTCGGCAGGATAGAGGTCGTCAAGTCGGACAGTCATGTTCGTCGTTATGCCCGACGTGTAGACCGTATAGGCCATGCCGCGCCTGAGCGTGGCCTTGTAATAACAGGCGCCCCAGTCCTGCTTGACGCCGTCCACATACTCGGAGCCAAGCGTAAACGTCGCCTGCCCCGAAATCGAGATGGCCTCGCTTTCGCAACTGCCCTTCGGCGCAGCTCCGAGGAGCCCTGCCGCCAGGACGGCCGATGCGAAAACGCACCCCTGCTTCATCGTCATCTTCTTTCTCCCTTAGTAGACCGACGGCACCTGAGCCTCAACCGTGCTGCCGCGCTTGATGTACACCGTCTTGCCCGCCTCGTCCTTGAACGAATCCGAAAACACATAGGCACCGACCATGAACGGAAGCGTGACCGGCGTCTCGCCACAGCCACAGCCGTCGCCCCAACCGGTGATGATAACGCCCTTCCAGGACGCGGAAACCGTTTTGCCGGACTCGCCGACAGGAATCCGCACCTTGCCGGACACGAGTCCGGTCGTCTTTGTCAGCGCAATGCTCATGCCGGAGGGATAACCGCTCTCAAGCTTGATCGTCGAGTCCCCGACCTCGACAAACGCCTCGACGTCCTCACCGGGCGAGCCCGCCGCCGTCCAGCCCGCGAGCTTCGACGTGTCGAACTTCAGAAGAAGGTTCGTCGTCTGGTACTGCTCCTCACAGCAGCCGCCGAGGTGTTCGTTCTTGTCATAGTAACCGCCGTAGATCTTGAAGTTCGCCTCGAAGCTCGCCGCAGGCCTGCGGTCGGTATGGGTCCAGACCGTCTTCACGTCTTCAATGGGCTTGATGCTCGCACGATTTTCCTCGGCGACGGCATTCGCATCCACGGCCGGCAGAATGCCGAACACGTCGGTCGAGGACGCCTTGAAGATCGGCACGAGCGCGCGTTTCTCCGCGTCGATGGAAATGACCGACGAGCCCGAAATCGCCGTGCCGTTCGGAAGTGCGCCCGCCCAGGTCATTTTGCCCGCGTTCAGTGCCGAGGTCGTGTCCATCTTCAGCGTCAGGTAGCCGTAGCCGCGCGGCGCGACACCTTCGCGCTCCTCGACCGTGTCAGTGGCCACCAAAGCCGCCGTGTAGTACCCCTTCCAGGCCGTCGCCGGATTCTTCGCGCTCCAGACGGAACCGTTTGAGGTGATCGTCAGCTCCTCGTCGGGATGGGTCGGATCGACCAGCGAAATCTCGACGCGGCCGTCTGCCTTCGCAATCACCGCCAGCGCATAACCCGCCTTCGTCGAAGTCAGGCTCGCCGTCAGCGCCTTCGACGCGGGATCGAATGCGGACCAGCTCTTCGTCGTAAAGGGAATCGTCCCCTTCGCGCAGCTGTACTTCGCGCTCATGTTGCCCTTGGCCGGAATCGTCAGCTGCAACGTGCCGACAAGGCCGTGGTCTTCGCAGACGACCGGCAGGTCCTTGAGCGTGCGCGCCGTCGCAACCGAAGCATTCGCCGTCTCGGGAGCCCCCTTCACGTCAGTCGGGTCGACAATCGTGATCGACAGCTCCTTCGTGAGCCCCGCGAGAGTTCCCTCCTTGACCTGGTAGACGACCGTGTAGACGCCCGCCTTCGCCGTCGGAGAGCCCGCCAGCTTCATCGCGTTCGCCTCAGCGTCATAGGACACCTTGAGTCCGGCCGGGAGCGTTCCCATGAGCTTCGTGAAGGAAACCCTCGCCGCGTCGGCCGGAGCCTCGCGCAACGGGTAGGTTGCGGAGACATTGACATAGCGATAGGCCGTCAGCGATTTGGCAGGCGTCTCGAACTCGGGCGCGTTCTCGGCGACAGAAACGATCGTCACCGCATTCGAAGCCGTCAGCGGGGCATAGGCCGACGACGGAACCTTGGACAGCGTCAGCTTGACCGTGCGGCCCGCCGCCGGAAGATCCGTCACGCGAATCGCCTTCTCGTCATGGTCACGGTTCGCCCAGGTCTGCAGGCCGGAAGAGGCGTCCACCGGCTCGAAGTCCTCGTTCTCCTCGCCCGTCAGCGTCACCGTCTTGTCCGACGCCTTCACGGCGATCGTGACACGGCCATCATACGCCTCGAGGCGCCCGAGGCGGACCAGCGCACCCGTCGAAGGCTTCGCATAGACCGTCAGCTTTTTGCCGAAAAAGGGATCGGCACCGACAAACGCCGCGCGGCCGGGCTTCTGCTTCTCGTCGTCCGTCACGGTCAGCACGTACTTGCCGTTCGTGACGACCGTATCGCCGTTGGCCTGATCCGTGATTGTCAGGTCGAGGACAAGCTTGCCCGTGCCGTCATAGTAGATGTCGTTGAAAATGCCGATGACGAGGTTCGTCGCAGACATCTCGCCGTCCTTCCAGGTGAACGTCATGTCCTTGAAGTCGAAGCGCGGCTCGCCCCAGTA
>CAMEZU010000035.1 GCA_945947925.1 uncultured Verrucomicrobiota bacterium | reverse complement strand
CGCCTTGCGGTCGCAGAGGGCGGAGACGAGGAGAGCCTTGATCGTGTGCATGCGGTTCTCGGACTCGTCGAAGACCTTGGAGTACTTGGACTCGAAGACCTCGTCGGTGACCTCGAGGGCGCCGCAGTCCTTGGTGACCTCGGTCTCGTCGTCGTGGAACGCCGGGAGGCAGTGGAGGAACATGAGCTTGCCGTCGATGTTGCCGGTCGCGCGCATGAGGTCCATGTTGATCTGGTACGGACGCAGCATCTTGATGCGCTCGGCCGTCTTCGCCTCCTCGCCCATCGACACCCAGACGTCGGTGTAGAGGACGTTCGCGCCCTTCACGCCTTCCTTCGGGTCGTTAAAGACCTTGAGCGTGACGCCGTTGCGCTTCGCGACCTCCATCGCCTCGGCGAGGACTGCGGGATCGGGCTCGAGTTCCTTCGGGCAGCAGCAGACGTAGTTGACCTTGCACTTCGCGCAGCCCATCATCAGCGAATTCGCGACGTTGTTGCGTCCGTCGCCCACGTAGGCAACCGTAACGCCCTCGAGCGAGCCGAAGGTCTCGCGGACCGTGAGGAGGTCGGCAAAGATCTGCGTCGGGTGGTAGTCGTCGGTGAGGCCGTTCCACACCGGAACGCCCGAGTACTTCGCGAGCGCCTCGCAGTCGGACTGCTTGAAGCCGCGGAAGAGGATGCCGTCGTAGATGCGGCCGAGGACGCGCGCGGTGTCCTTGACGGACTCCTTCTTGCCGAAGTGGATGTCGGGACGCGTCAGGTACTCGCCATTGCCGCCCTCGTCGCGCACGGCGATGAGCGTCGAGTTGCGCGTGCGCGTCGAGCTCTTCTCGAAGATTAGCGCGATGTTCTTGCGATGGAGCAGGTCCCCGCGCACGCCGGCCGCGCGGCGCGCCTTGAGCTGCGCGGCGAGGTCGATGAGGTTCAGCATCTCCTCGTCGGTGAACGAAGCGAGACGCATCATCGAGCGTCCCTTGAGGCTATCCATCCAAGTCAGCATCTTCACTATCCTTTCGTTGAAAAGGCATATTATAGCAAATTCAGCGACTTCTGGAACAGAGCCAGATTGTGTCCACCCTTATCCCGATTTCTTCGGGATAAGGGTGAAGAATCTGAGTACCCTTGCGCGCGCGCGTAAGAGAGTATATAATATGGGTGTATGTATACAAGTCGTTTTCTTCATATCCTTTCCCTATTCGGTGCGACATTCTGTCTCACGGGATGCTTCTCGCTCGAGCGGGGAACGATCATGACGACGGGGCAGGAGCATGTCCACGTGTCGAACTACGGGTGGTATCTCTTCCACTGCATTCCGCTCGCCTGCGGAAACGCCAGCACGGGCGCGTGGACGCCGTGGGTGATCTTCCGCAACGACGTGACGATGGACAAGGTCCAGAGTCGTTTCATGAGCTATGCGAACGGGCAGGGCTGCGACGTCTCCGATCTCGGCTACGTGACGAACGAGTCCGTGATGCTGAACATCCCGGGCATCAACGCGCCGCTGCCGATTCCGTACCTGCTCACCTACCGCGAGATCCAGCTCTCGGGCGTGCTGACGCCCAGGTCCGCGGCGATTCACGAGCCGGCCGACGCCCACGAAGCCGCCTGCACCGTGGAGGTGGCGCGATGAAGCGGCTTCTCCTTCCCCTCCTCGCGCTCGTCCTCGGCGGCTGCGCCACGGTCAGCTACAGCGACAAGGGCGGCAAGACGATGGTCGACGTCGCCAACACCGGGTGGTATCTGTTCAACCTGATTCCGCTCGCCTCCGGCAATCCCGAGGCGCCGAACGAGGCCGACTTCCGGCTCTTCCGCCAGACGACGACGCTCGAGAACAACATCCGCCTCCTCGACTACGCCGCGACGGAACGCGGCGCGACCGGCGTCAAGGACGTCTCGACGTACACGTCGGACGAATGCGTCTTCATCCTCCTGCTCAAGCGCCACATCATCCACACGAGCGCCGAGCTGGTCATGTCCGATCACACCAGGAAAGCTTCCAAATGAGAATCACGAAATCCGTCCAGAAACTCGAGGCCTACGTTCCCGGCGAGCAGCCGAAGTCCCCGAACGTCGTCAAGCTGAACACGAACGAGAACGCCTATCCGCCCTCCCCGGCCTGCGCCGAGGTGCTCAAGGGCTTCGACCTCGACCGTCTGCGCCGCTATCCCGACCCGAACTTCTCGGCCCTGCGCGCGGCGATCGCGAAGCAGTGCCGCACGGTGCCCGAGCGCGTCTTCGTCGGCAACGGGTCCGACGAGATCCTCGCCGTCGCGGCGAAGGCCTTCGTCGAGAACGACGAGAAGATCGGCTCGCTTGATCCGAGCTACTCGCTCTACAAGACGCTCGCGGCGATCCGCGACGTGGAATGGTCCGGCACCCCCGTCTCCGCCCCCGGCGCGCGCCACGCGGCCCCCGGCACCTCCCTTTTCCTCTGGACGAACCCCAACGCGCCGACCGGCGTGCTGACTCCGAAGGAGGAGATCGCGGCGTTCGCGAAGACCTTCAAGGGCGTCGTCATCGTGGACGAGGCGTATGCGGACTTCGCGCGCTGGAACTGCCTCGAGCTCGCGACGGCCAAGGACAACCGGAATGTCATCGTGATGCGCACATTCTCGAAGAGCTATTCGCTCGCGGGCCTGCGCGTCGGCTACTGCATCGGACCGGAGGACCTCGTCGAGGCGCTTTACAAGGTGAAGGACTCCTACAACGTGGACGCGATCGCCCAGGCCGTAGCCCTCGCGGCGTATCAGGACCGCACCTACCACCGCAAGACCGTGGCCGCCGTCGTGAAGACGCGCAAGGCCTTCAGCAAGGCGCTCGCGAAGCGCGGCTGGGACGTCCTGCCGAGCGACGCGAACTTCGTCTTCGCGAAGCCGCCGGCGCCCGCGCGTGCGGCGGACCTCTTTGCCACGCTCAAGAAGCGCGAGATCTTCGTGCGCTACTTCCCCGGTCCCCTCACGGGCGACCGGCTGCGCATCACGATCGGCACGGATGAACAGATGGCGACGCTGCTCGCGGCGCTGGACGAGATGGCGCAGGCATGAAGGACTTCTTCAAGGGCGTGCGCCGTCACATCGGCAAGCTGGACGCGGAACACCTCCGCGAACAGTACGCGCGTCTTTCCGAGGAGACGATCTCGCTCGAGACGCTCTTCAAGACGATCGCCCAGGGCATCGTCGTCCTGGACGAGCAGGGCGCGATCGTGAAGAGCAACCCCGCGGCAAAGGCCCTGCTGGGGATGGATCCCGAAGACGCCCTCCCGGCGCTTGCGGTCCCGGTCGGCAAGTCCTCGAAGCGCGAGATGAGCGTCACCTACCCCGAGCCGCGCACGCTCGAGGTGCAGTCCGTCCCGATGGAAAGCGGCGGCACGCTCGTCTATCTCCGGGACATCACGGCGGAGAAGGAGCGGTCCGAGGAGGAGCTCCGCGCCGGCGCGACGCGCGCCGTGCGCGACCTCGCCGCGGGCGTTGCCCACGAGATCGGCAATCCGCTCAACGCCCTCTCGCTCAACCTCCAGCTCCTGCAGCGGACGCACGCGGACGATCCGGAGATCGCCGAGTGCCTGCACCAGGTGGACCGGCTCGGGAGCATCCTCAGCGGCTTCCTCCAGGCGCTCCGTCCCTCGAAGCCGAACCTCGCGCCCGGCTCGGTCGCGGAGCCGGTCAAGGGCTGCCTCAAGCTGATGAAGCCGCAGCTCGAGCAGCGCAGCATCACCGTGACGCTCGACCTGCCCGGCGCCCTGCCCGCCGTGGCGCTCGACAAGGACCAGCTCGAGCAGGTCTTCTTCAACCTGCTCAAGAACGCGATGGAGGCGATCCGCGACGGCGGCGCGATCGACATCGCAATCGGGTCGGACGACAACGACGTCTTCGTGCGCCTGTCGGACGACGGACTCGGCATGGACGCGGAGCAGGTCGCCCATCTCTTCGAGCCCTACCGCACGACCAAGGCCCACGGAACGGGCCTCGGCCTCATGATCACCGCCCGCATCGTCCGGGACCACGGCGGATCGATCGCCGTCGAATCCCGTCCCGGCGAGGGCACAACCTTCACCATCCGCCTGCCGCGCCTCGAACGGCGCATCCGAGCCCTGAACTGACCTATGGCCAAAGCGAAGATACTCATCGTTGACGACGAAAAGCCCACGCGGGACGTGATGGCGCGAATCCTGTCGGGCACCTACGAGTGCCTGACGGCGCCTGATGCGGACCTCGCGCTCCGGGCCGTCGCCGACAATCCCGACCTCTCCCTGCTCGTCACCGACTACAAGATGCCCGGCAAGAACGGCATCGAGCTCATCAAGGCGGCGAAGGAGGCGAATCCCGCGCTCGCCTGCATCCTCATCACCGCCTTCGGCGAAATCGAGCTCGCCGTCGAGGCGATGAAGGACGGGGCGGACGACTTCCTCACCAAGCCGATCACCAACCTCGCGCAGATGGAGATGCGCGTCGCGAAGGCGATCGAGAAGAACGCGCTCGTCCGCAAGGTCGAGGCGCTCCAGCAGCAGGTGGACGAGACGCGCAGCCTCGACAGCTTCACCGGCAAGTCGCCGGCGATGGAGAAGGTCTACCGCCTCATCCGCAAGGTGGCGCCCACCGAGGCGACGGTGCTCATCGAGGGACCGAGCGGCTCGGGCAAGGAGCTCACGGCGCGGGCGATCCACCAGCTCTCGAAGCGGGCGGACGGTCCCTTCGTCGCCGTCGAATGCGCCTCGCTTCCGTCAACCCTGCTCGAGGCCGAGCTCTTCGGCGCGGTCAAGGGCGCGTTCACGGGCGCGCTCGACCGCGCGGGCTGCTTCGAGACGGCGCACGGCGGCACCCTCTTCCTCGACGAGATCGGCGAGATCGACCAGAACGTCCAGGTCAAGCTCCTGCGCGTCCTCGAGTCCCGCACCTTCCAGCGCCTCGGCGAGACGAAGGACCGCACGTCGGACTTCCGCCTCGTCGCGGCGACGAACAAGAACCTCGCGAAGCTCGTCTACGAGGGCAAGTTCCGCGAAGACCTCTACTACCGCCTCAACGTGATCGACATCCGCACGCCGGCCCTCGCCGAGCACAAGGAGGACATCGCCCCGCTCGTCTCAAAGTTCATCCGCGAGTTCTCCGCGGAAAACGGCGGGACGGTGAAATCCATCGACGCGAAGGCCTTGAAGCTGCTCGAGGACTATTCCTGGCCGGGCAACGTCCGCCAGCTGCGCAACACGGTCGAGAAGATGGTCGTCCTCGCCTCCGGCGACAGGCTGACCGCCGAGGACGTCCCGGAGGAGCTGTCTGAGGATCGCGCCTTCCAACCTTCCACCCCTCCGCCCCTCCAACCCTCCAACCCACCGCAGCCCATCCAACCTTCCCTGTCCGGCGCCACCCTTGCCGAACAGGAGAAGGCGCAGATTCTCGCCGTCCTGGCCGACTGCAAGAACAACAAGTCCAAGGCGGCGCTCCGCCTGGGCATTTCCCGACGCACCCTTCACCGCAAACTCAACGAATGGAGCCTGACATGACTATTCCCTCCCTTGTGCTCGCCGTTTCGTTCCTGCCGTTCTTCGAGGCGAAGAACACCGCGGCCGGATTTCTCGTCACGCCCCCGCCCGAGGGAACCTCGGTCACCTGCGAGCGTCCGTCGTTCATGACGCGCGAGACCTGCCCCGCCTGCGAAGGCAAGGGCGAGCTCATCCTCCAGGAGAAGAACTTCGGACAGGCCGACGGGCGCCTCGGCGCGGGACTGAAGAAGCGCGTCAAGTGCGCGGTCTGCAAGGGCAAGCGCAAGCTCGACACGTTCCTGAAGCCGGCGGATCTGACCCTGCAGGTCGCACGCGACCGCGAGAAGTTCGTCTCGGACCACCAGGGACGCGGCGAGGTGCCGGTCGGACAGGCCTTCGTCAAGCCCGACGACTACGAGCAGATCAAGGGCGACCGCGCGAAGCTGAAGCTGATCGAAGAAGCCTACGGCAAGCCCTGCAACGCCTGCAACTGGACCGGCGTCGAACCCTGCAAGAAATGCGACGGCAACGGCACGATTCCCTGTCCGAACGACGACTGCAAGGGCGGCTGGGCGGTGACGAAGACCAAGACTAGCTACACGCGCACCAAGTCGGGCGGCAGCAGTCTCAACGGCGGCTACAACCGCGGCGGCTTCAGCAGCTCGGGCGGTTCGCGTCGGATCAGTCGCACGGAGGAGAAGATCAACGTCCACGTCTGCCCCGACTGCGAAGGGGCCTCCCTCGTCCTCTGCCCCGAATGCCAGGGACGCCGGGCAAAGCCGTGCCGCAAGTGCAACGGCATGGGAACGAAGCAGAAAGGCTACGGCCTATGATAGAAAGTCCCATCGACCTTCAGCTTCAGGACATCCGACTCATGAACAAGATCGGCGAGGGCGGCATGTCCTGCGTCTGGAAGGCCATGGACCTCGCCCGCAACGCGGTCGTCGCCGTCAAGATCCTCAAGCCCGACCTGACCTGCAACGTCGAGGACCTCGAGCAGTTCAAGGCCGAGGAAAAGGCAATGGAGACGATCGACCACGTCGGCATCGTCAAGAGCTACGAGCTCCGCCACACCGGTCCGCTCTGGTACTTCATCATGGAGTACGTCGACGGCTACAACTTCGGCGCCCTGCTCGCACGCAAGCAGCACCTCCAGGAGATCGACTGCCTGCTGATCTGCGAGTCCGTCGCCACCGCGCTCGACTACGCCTGGAACGAACACGGCGTCGTCCACTGCGACATCAAGCCCGACAACATCATGATCAACACCGACGGCGTCGTCAAGCTGACGGACCTCGGGCTCTGCCATACCTTCAAGTTCCTGCAGGACGGGGCGCAGGACGTGCCCGACCACGTTCTGGGCACGCCCGCCTACATTTCCCCCGAACAGGTCTACGGCGACGTCGAGCCAGACTGCCGGGCGGACATCTATTCGCTCGCCGCGACGCTCTACCACCTTGCGACCGGACGGGTCCTCTTCCCGAACTTCACGACCGAGGAGATGATGCGCGCCCAGTGCAGCGACAACTGCCAGGCCCGCGACCCGCGCTACTACCGACCGGCCCTCACGGAGGGCTTCTGTCAGATGCTGGAGGCGATGCTCGTGAAGAACCGCGACTACCGCATCGCCTCCTGGGCGGACGTGTTCGCGATGTGCCGGGAAATCGAGAAAGGCGTCGCCTTCAAGCCCCGTCCCGACGCGGCCGTTTCCACCCTTCGCCTCGGTCCCGACCGCGTCTGACCGGATCCGGTCAGGCGCGGGGATGGAACTTCGCGTATTCGTCCTTCAAGCGCTCGACCGAGACGTGGGTGTAGATCTGCGTCGTCGAGAGCGAGGCGTGCCCGAGCATCTCCTGCACGCTGCGCAAGTCGGCCCCGGCGTCCAGGAGGTGCGTTGCGAAACTATGGCGGAGCTTGTGCGGCGACAGGTCGGCGGGAAGCCCCGCCTCGGCCAGATACCGCTTCATCCGACGCTCGACGAAACGCGCCGAGATCTTCGCCAGCCGGTCGCTCAGGAAGACATCGGCCGCATCGTCGGCCAGGTCGGCCCGACGGGTACCGAGCTGGTCCCTGAGGCGCTGCAGCGCCCTGACCGCCGGCTGACCGAGGATGACCAGCCGGTCCTTCGAGCCCTTGCCGGTGACGATGACGGATCCGCGGCGAAAGTCGATCTCGCCCCACTTCACCGCAATCGCCTCGCTGATTCGGCAGCCGGTCGAATAGAGAAACTCGAAGATCGCCGAATCGCGCAGCGCCGCGTGCTCGTCGATCCGCCCCTCCGAAAAGTCCGCCAGCGGACGCTCCAGGAACCGACGGACGTCCTCGACGGACAGCACCTTCGGCAGGAGCTTCGCCTTGCGCGGACCCTTCAGCTGCACGAACGGATTGTCCTGCAACACCTGTTCGCGCTGCAGGAAGCGGAAGAACGTCCTGACCGCGGCCAGCTTCCGGCGAACGGTCGTCGGCGTCGCCGCGTCCTTGCCCAGGGCGGACAGGAATCCGCGCGCCACGCCGTCCGTCACCGTCGGCCACGCGTAGGGCGCCGGCGCCTCCGGACCGAAGGCGTGCGCGGCAAACTGCGCCAGGTCCGACAGGTAGCCGAGCCGGGTGTGGCCCGACACGTTGCGTTCGGCCAGCAGGTACGACTCGAACCGCCGCACGAGCGGATCGTCCGCCAGGTGCCTGTTAAGCGCGAGGGCCACGCTTCCCCCGCGGCTTATGGGCCGGCTCCTTCTCCTCGGCGCCCTCGACGACCTTGGCGGACTTCTCGCGGCTCGAGGGAATGTTCTGGAGACCGAGTTCGGCCGCCTTCGCGTCGAAGCCGGGAATCTTGTCCTTGTAGGCGACCGCCACGCGGCGGAGCGCCATCACCTGACGGGGACTCAACGAATGACGCCGCTCGTACTGTTCGGCCAGCGACTCGACGAAGCCCTTGTCATCATAGACCTTCTTGCCCTTCTTCGCGGGCTCGCGCCACTCGGTCACGGTCTTCATGAGCGCCAGAAGACCGGGGACGGCCGGATCGGCCTCCTGCGTCGCAAAGCCGCCGGGAACGTACTCGGCCAGCTTGGCGCGAATCTCCTCGACGTCGGGAAGCCCGCCCACGTTCTCGCCGACGGAACGCGCCAGGATCGAGAACTGCTTGGGCGAAAGGCTGCGGCCACGGTCCACCTGCTCGCGCAGGCTCTTGAGGAAGGGATTCTTCATCATGCCGCCGATGCGGTCCATCGTCTCGAAGCAGAACTTGACGAGCGACTCGTCCGCCTTCGGCGCCACCGCCGACGCGCTGGCCCCGATTCCCGCCTCCTTGAGCTTCTGCTCGGCGTCGGGAATCTGCGACGAATACATCATGATGACGCGGACCAGCGTCTCGAGCTGGCGGGCGGACATCGCCTTGCCCCCGTCGAACTTCTCGCGGACGCTCTCCACGAACGCCTTGTCGTCGTAGACGCGCTTGCCGACGGTCTTGGGCTCCTTCCAGGCCGTGACCTCGTCCAGCAGGGAGAAGACAAGCTCGAACTTCTCACGGTCGGGCGCGGGCTCGGCACAGCTCGCGAGCTCCTTCAGGAACTTCGCGTAGAAGTCGCTGAGCATCGCGTTCATCGGCTCGCCCTTCTCCTCGACCTTGTCGAGCTCGGCCTCCATCTCGGCCGTGTAGCCGACGTTGAAGAGCGAATCGAGCTTCTTCACGAGCCAGTCGCAGACGAGGATGCCGCGCTCGAGCGGAACAAGCTTCTTCTTCTCCGTCTTCGCGTACTCGCGCAGCTTGAGCGTCTCGATCGTCGCGGCGTAGGTCGACGGACGGCCGACGCCGTTCTCCTCGAGCGCCTTGATGAGCGACGCCTCGGAGTAGTGGGTCGGGCCCTTCGTCTTCTTCTCGTCCGCCAGCCAGCGGACCGCGTCCAGCTCCTCGCCGACGGACAGCTTCGGCAGCGCGGCGACCTCGTCTGAATCGGCGTCCTCCTCGTCCTCGCCCGCCTTCTTCTTCTTGAGCGAGAGCTTCATCACCTTGAGGAAGCCCTCAAAGTCGATCTCCGTCGCGCTCGCCGTGAAAAGATAGGCGTGCGCCAGCGCCGGCTTGCGGGCCTCGAGCGACACCGTCTTGACCGTCGTCTTCGCATCCGCCATCTGGCTGGCGAGGAACCGGCGCCAGATGAGGTCGTAGAGCTTCAGCTCCGCGGCGTCCAGCGCGGCCGTGTCGGGGGTAAGGCCCACGTCCGTCGGACGGATCGCCTCGTGCGCGCCCTGCGCGTCGGCCTTCGACTTGAAGAAATTCGGCTTCTCCGGATAGAAGGCCTCGCCGTAGGCGCCGACGATGAAGTCCTTCGCCGCAGCCCGCGCGAGGTCGGACACGTTCACCGAGTCCGTTCGCATGTACGTGATGCGCCCCTGCTCGTACAGCGACTGCGCGAGCTTCATCGTCTTGCCCGGCGAGAAGCCGAGCACGCTCGACGCCGCCTGCTGCAGCGTGGACGTGGTGAACGGCGGAAGGGCATGCCGCGTCTTCGGTTGCGCCTTGAGGTCCGTCACCTCCAGAGACGCGCCCGCCAGGTCTAGGAGGATGTTGTCCACCGCCTGCTTCTCGCGGATCTCCGGCTTCTTGCCGTCGAAACGGGACAGCTTCGAGACGAAGGTCTCGGTCGCGTCGCGCTTCTTCGCCTCGACGCCCATCAGGAAGTAGACCTCGGGCGTGAACGCGTCGATTTCGCGCTGGCGCTCCACGAGGAGGCGCAGCGCGACGGACTGCACGCGGCCCGCGCTCAGCGAACGGTTGTTCGCGCACGGGATGTACTTCCACAGGAGCGGCGAGACCTTGTAGCCCACCAGCCGGTCGAGGATGCGGCGCGCCTGCTGCGCGTCCACGCGCGGCATATCGATGTCGCGCGGCTCCGCGACGGCCTTGAGAACGGCCGGCTTGGTGATCTCGTTGTAGGTGACGCGGTAGAACGGCTTCGCCTCCGCAACCGGCTCCAAGACCTCCTTCAGGTGCCAGGCGATCGCCTCTCCCTCGCGGTCGGGATCGCTGGCGAGGTAGATTTCGTCGGACGCCTTCACGGCCGCCTTCAGCTCGTTGACAACCTTCGTCTTCCCCTCGGAAACGACGTACTTCGGCGTAAACGACCACTTGTTCTCCCCCACCTCGTCAATGCGGATGGCGCCATTCTCCTTCGGCAGGTCGCGGATATGACCGACGGAACTCTTGACGGTAAAGTCGCCCCCCAGGTATTTGCCAATCGTCTTCGCCTTCGCCGGCGATTCCACAATCAGTAGTTTCTTGCCCATTTCTCTCGAATCTCCAATCACAGGGGACCTTTTGACGTCCCCCTCTCTCTATTGTCCCCAATATACACCCTGACGGCGGGTTAGTCAAGGCGAAAGAGAGGGGAACGCGAAAAAAACAACGAAGCCCCGGGAATCCCGGGGCTTCGCCGTCCTGTCTTTCGGACGTGAGCCGAATCAGACCGCGACGTCCTTGCCGTAGTAGGCGTTGAGGTACATCTGCTTGATCTCGCTCATCAGCGGATAGCGCGGGTTCGCGCCGGTGCACTGGTCATCGAACGCCTGCTCGACCATCGCGTCGAGGCGGTTGAGGAAGTCCTTCTCGTCCGGGACGTAGTCCTTGATCGTCGGCTTGATGCCGATCGTCTTCTGGAGCTCCTTGATCGCCTTGATGAGGTTCTCGAGCTTCTCCGCGTCCGTCTTGCCGCCCAGGTTGAGCGCATCCGCGATCTCCGCGTAGCGGGCGAGGGTGTGCGGGTGGTCGTACTGCGGGAACGTACCCATCTTCGGCGGCTTCTCGCTCGCGTTGAAGCGAAGGACCTGCACCATCATGAGCGCGTTGGCGATGCCGTGCGGGATGTGGTGGAAGGAGCCGAGCTTGTGGGCCATCGAGTGCATCACGCCGAGGAACGCGTTCGCGAACGCCATGCCGGCCATCGTCGCAGAGTGCGCCATGCGCTCGCGGCAGTAGGGGTCGGCCTTCTTCTCGACGGCGGCCTTGTAGCACTTCGGCAGGTACTCGAACGTCGTCTTGAGGGACTGGATCGCGAGACCGTCGGTGAACTCCGTCGCCATGATCGAGGCATAGGCCTCGAGGGCGTGGGAGACCGCGTCAATGCCCGACGCGCTGGTGAGTCCCGGAGGCGCCATCATCTGCATGTCGGCGTCGACGATCGCCATGTTCGGCATCAGCTCGTAGTCGGCGAGCGGATACTTCGTGCCCGTCTCCTGGTCGGTGATGACCGCGAACGGCGTCACCTCGGAGCCCGTGCCCGCCGAGGTCGGGATGGCGATGAACTTCGCCTTCTCGCCCATCTTCGGGAACGTGTAGGCGCGCTTGCGGATGTCCATGAAGCGCAT
>CAMEZU010000034.1 GCA_945947925.1 uncultured Verrucomicrobiota bacterium | reverse complement strand
TCCTGCCTCCACCCCTCCTGTAAGACGCCCGCGGCAGCGGCCCCTCCTTGATCAGTGGACGCGGCGCACCTCTTCCCCACACAAATCCGAGAAAATGCAACTGCACGCGGACCTCGGGATGATATAATAAGAGGAGTCATGAAGAAGCGTACGATTGTAGAGGTTGATTCGAAGCGGAAGTTTGTCGCGGCGGCGGCCGACTGGCTGGCGGCACGGGTGCGGACGGGGGCCGACGGAGCGGCGTCCCTGGCGCACCTGATGGTGGTCGTTCCGACCGCACAGTCGGGGCGTCGGCTGCGCCTGGCGCTGGCGCGGCACTTCGCGTCGGGTCTCATTCCTCCCGTCGTGCGCGTCCCGGCGCAGTTCGCCCTGCCGCCGGACAACCTCGCCGACTCGGTCGCCACGCGGACCGACGAACTTGTGGCCTTCTGGGAGGCGTCCGGTTCGAAAGGCTCGATTGACGGCGCCGCGCAGCTGGCGGACATCCGTCACATCCTCGGCGCCCGTGCGCTCACCTTCGCGGACGTCGCGGACCGGATCGGCGGCCTGCTCACGAACGACCTCGCCGATCTCGAAGTCGCACGGTGGCGCGACCTCGCCGACCTCGAACAGCGCTACCTCGCCGCACTCGCCCGCCGGGGCAGGACGGACCGCACGCTCGCGACTCAGGCGGCGATCGCGCATCCCCGTACCGTCGAAGGCGTCGAGGAGGTCGTCCTTGCCGGCCTCCTGGATCCGCTTCCCCTGATGAACGAAGCCCTCGACCGCCTCGGACTCCCCGTGATCGAGCTCGTGCCGGGCGAGGTCGCGTCCTCTCCGCTCCGTACCGACCAGATCGTCGCGAGCGGCACGGCTGCGAGCGAGAGCTGGAAAATCGGCGAGCTCTTCGCCGGCGTGAAACCGACCGAGGCGCTGCCCGCCCTCTGCCTTGCGGACGCCGCGCTCTTCCCCGAGATCCAGGGCGCCCTGCAGGCGAAGGGACTCACGGTGCACAATCCGTCCGCGACGCCGCTCGCGACCTCGTCCCTCGGCCACCTCGTCGCACGCCTCGCAGCCCTGAAGCGCACCTCCTCCTACGCCGTGTTCTCCGCCTTCCTCCGCTGCGGCGACGTGCGCCGCTGGATCAAGGAGGAACTCGGCTACTCGGACAAGCAGCTGACCGACATCCTCACAGACCTCGACAACCGCCAGGCGCAGTATCTCCCGGAGAAGATGGAGGACATCGGACCGAAGACCACGGGTCCCCTCCGCAACGTCTACGAGTTCGTCGCCAAGGAGCTTCGCAAGAAAGGCGTGCGCGAACTTCTGGAGTCCATCTTCCGGCACCACCTCCTCGACGAGCAGAACGCCGACGCGCGCGAGTTCGTCGCTGCCTCGGAAGCGGTGAGCGACCTCCTCGACGAATGCCTCGACGCGTCCGTTCCGCCGGCAATCGCCCTCGAGCTCTTCGAGCGCCGCCTCGGCGAGACGACCTATTCGCTCGAGCCGGACGAAGGCGACGCGATCCTGACGGACGGCTGGCTCGAGCTGCCGTTCCTCGACGCGGACGAACTCGTGATCGCGGGCTTCCAGGAAGGCTGCGTCCCCGAGAGCGTCGTCGGCCACGCCTTCCTGCCGGATGCGCTCCGCCGCGGACTCGGACTCCCCGACAACGCTTTCCGCAGCGCACGCGACCGGCGCATCCTCGACCTCGCGCTCGCCTGCCGCCAGTCCGGGGCCGTACGGATCTACTTCCACGGCATCGACGCGCAGGGCAACGTCCTGAAGCCGTCGCGCCTCCTCTTCGAGGGTGCGGACGACGCGGCGCTTGCCGAGCGCGTGAAGCGGTTCTACGGACTCAAGGCCGGCACCGAGGAATCGTCCTCCGCGGACCTTCCCGCAGGCTGGCGCCTCGACCTCCCCGTCCCGCCCGAACGCACCGAGCTCGCCTTCTCCTCGCCGTCGAGCCTGGACGCCTACCTGAAGTGTCCCTTCACCTACCTCCTCAGCAAGACCTTCGGCGACCGGATGGACGACCGCGCGGAGGAGCTGGAGCCGAACGAGTTCGGCGCGCTCGCGCACGAGGCGCTCGAGGGCTGGGCGGAGGGTCCGCTGAAGGACTCCGAAGACGCCGCGGCCATTGCGGACGATCTCGCCGCGCGCGTGGACCAGATCCTTCAGAAGCGCTTCGGCACCGACGTGCCCGCCATCGTCGACCTACAGGGCGAGAGCATCAAGCGCCGCCTCGCGCACTTCGCGTCCGTCCAGGTCGCCTGGCACGCCGCGGGCTGGCGCATCGTCGCTTCCGAGCGCAAGCTCGAGGTCGCCTACGGACACACGCGGGTGAAGGGACGCTGCGACCGCATCGACTACAACGAGGCGACGGGCGAGTGGTGCGTCATCGACTACAAGACCTGGGACAGCGCCGAACGCGCGTCCTGCTTCGACGAGAAGAAGCAGGAGTGGAAGAGCCTGCAGCTGCCGCTCTATTGCGCGATGCTGGATGCGGAACAGTCTCCCGAATTCGCCGCCGCGAAGCGCGAGAAGATCGTGTCCGTCTACTGCATCCTCGGCAAGACCGAGGCGGATGTCCGCTACTCCGAGCCGATGCGCGGAGACCTCGTTGCGGAAGCCGAGGTCGTCGTCCGCCGACTCATCGACCGGATCGAGCGGGGTGTCTTCTGGCCGCCGGACCTGAAGCGGCGCGAATGGGAATGGGAATTCAAGCCGTGGATCTTCAATACGCCCGAGGAGAGTGTGAACGCCGCGTGGCTCGAGGACCAGCTGCGTCGTCTTGCAGTTCTTGCGGACGAGGAAGCGGCGAAGAGGGAGGAGGCCTGAGATGGACGCGAACCTGTTGATCGAAGCGTCCGCCGGAACCGGCAAGACGCAGGCCCTCGCCGAGCGGCTCATCGAACTCCTGCGCCTCGGCGTGAAGCCGCAGGAAATCGTCGCGCTCACCTTTTCGCGCGCGGCGGCGGGCGAGATCTTCGAGCGCTTCGTCTCGTTGCTGGCGGACCGTGCTGCGGAGGATCCGTCCTGCGTCGCGCTTCTCCGCGAGGTGATCGCGACGCAACACCTTTCGCAGATCGGAACGCTTGACAGCTTCCTGATGCGGATCGTCCGCAGCTTCCCGCTCGAGCTCGGACTCTGCGGCGACCTGGAGATGATGGACGAGTACCGTGCGGGCGTGGAGCTCTCGCGCACCTCGTTCTCAATCCTGCGCCGGACGGACCGCGCCACGAAGAAGGCGTTCGTCGAGGCCTTCTCGCTGGCGATGAACCGTGAGAACGTCCGCAGCTTCGCGAAGTCGTACCGCACCTTCATCGCCGCGTGGCACGAGCACGTGCTCGCGCATCCGTCCGCCGACGCCTGGGGGGTCCCGGAGACGATCTGGCGCGATCCGCCCGCGGAGGCGTCCGCAACGGAGGCGGACGTGAAGGCGGCGGCCGCGCGCGTGCGGTCCGCGGCCGGGGCGGACAAGGCGCTCGGCGACTTCTCCGCGTGGGTCGAAGGCTTCCGCGGCAGCTTCGAGGGCGTGAAGGGACTTGCGAAGAAGTTCCTCGAGAAGGACGATCTCTTCGCGGGCGCGACGATCGACGTCTCGTTCAACCGCAAGGCGCTCAGCTACGGCGGCGAACAGGCGGCGGCGATCCGCGCGGCGGTGCGGACCGTCTGCGGCTACGTGCTTCGCCTCAAGCTGGAGCTCGCGCGCGGCGTCTTCACGCTCATCTCCGTCTACGAGGCAGAGTATGCGAAGAAGGTGCGCGCGGCGGGACGGCTCGTCTTCGCCGACGTGCCGCGGCTCATTGCGGGACTTCCCGACGAGCAGCGCCTCGGCCTCGAGTACCGCATGGACGCGAAGATCCGCGCGTGGGCGCTCGATGAGTTCCAGGACACGAGCCGCGAGCAGTGGAAGGCGATGTGTCCGCTGATCGAGGAGGCGAAGCAGTCGGACGGCGACAAGAGCGTCTTCATCGTCGGTGACCGCAAGCAGGCGATCTACGGCTGGCGCAACGGCGACGTCGGCATCTTCACGCGCGAGCGGGAGAGCGGCGCGTATGCGACGGGCGAACTGATCAAGACGTACCGGTCGGGCCCCGCGATCATGGACGCGGTGAACGCCGTGTTTGTGGACGGACGGATGAAGGACGACTTCCCGACGTGGTCCTCGCCGGTCCACGAGACGGCGCGTCCCGAGCTGGGCGGCTACGTGCAGCGCGTGGAGGCGTCCGGCACGAAGCCGACGGACTTCGTCGCGCCGGTCTTCAACGCGCTGAAGGCCGTGGATCCGGTCGCCCGACGTCTCTCGGCCGCGGTGCTGGTGCGGTCGAACACGATGGGCGAGCTGCTCGCGGCGGAGCTGAAGGCGATGGGCCTTACCGGCGTCGTCTGGGAAGGCGAGAGCGCCATCTACGACACGCCCGCGCTGAGCGGCTACCTCGACCTTGTCGCGCTCGCCGACCATCCGGGGGACGCGCAGTCCTACCGTCACTTCTGCACGACCCCGCTCGCCCGCGCCAAGTATCCCGAGGGCGTGCCGTCTGCCGCCGAGGTCTCGGCCTGGGCCGCGGGCGCCTTCACGTCACGCGGCCTCGTCCGCGTCTTCCGCGAGCTGCGCGCGCTCTTTCCCGAGGATCCGGCGGAGACGTGGAGCGTCTTCACGGAGGAGCGCTTCACGGATCTCCTGCGCGCGGCCTCGGAGTTCGAGCTTGCGATGGAGCCGGGCGTGCGGCTCTCGGACTTCGCGGGCTATCTCGAATCGAAGCAGAAGCGGAACGTCGCCGAGCCGGGCAAGATCAAGATCATGACGATCCACCGCTCGAAGGGCCTCGGCTTCGACTATGTCGTGCTGCCGCTCTACGAACACGACGCGCTCACGGCGGAGGCGGACGGTCCGCTCGAGACAGACCGCTGGGTGCTGCCCGATCCGGGCGCGCGGGTGACAAAGGTCTTCGAGGGACTGGCGGACGCGCGGACAGCGCGCAAGGACCGTGTCGAGCAGGAGGCGCTCTGCATCTACTACGTCGCGATGACGCGGGCGAAGCGCGCGATGACGATCGTGACGCAACCGGCGCCGAAGTCGGCGACGGGATCGATTCGGTTCTCGGACCTCGTCCGCGAGTCGATGCCCGAGGAGATCGGCGACCGCGACTGGTACCTGAAACTCCAGGCCGGCAACCTTGTCAGCGCCACGGCTCGAGCCGAGCCGGGAACTCAGAGCGGCAACGCTCAGCCCTTTGTCAGGGGACCGCGCGAGCGGATCGTACGGCGGCTTCCGTCCGTCAACTTCCACAGCGGCATGTCCGCAGGCTCGCTCTTCGCACGGCAGGGACGTCAGGCTGCGGCGGCGCGCGGCACGGCGGCGCACGCGGCGTTCGAGCGGATCGCGTGGGTCGATCCGGCGGCGCCGCAGTCGGACCTCGAGCGGCAGGTGCTGGCGAACGGGTGGCACGAGGCGTTCGTGAAGCCGTCCCCGGACGCGCAGCTCTGGCGCGAGCGGTCCTTCGAGATTCTGGCGAACGGACGCTGGACGTCGGGACAGTTCGACCGCGTCGTCTTCACGGGGACAGGCCCCGAGCGGCGGGCGACCGTCTACGACTTCAAGACGAACGCGCTGAAGCGGGGCGAGACGGCGGAGGCCTTCGCGGCGCGGATGCGCGCGGCGTATGCGCCGCAGCTGGCCGCGTACCGCACGGCTGTGGCGACGCTGACGGGACTGTCCCCCGAGCGGATCAGGACGGTTCTGCTGCTGGTGGCGAACGGGGGCATTGACGAACTGCCGTGAGGTGGTAGAAGAGAGCGCGTCTTATGTCGAAGAAACGTTATCCCGTCCGCATTCCCCGTTCGGCGTCCGGCATCCGGGCGCAGGCGCTGCGTTCGGGTGCGGGGCGGAGCTGGTGGGCGAAGCGCTGGCTTGCCGCGCTGGAGGCGATGGGGCTCGGCGGGCGGTTCTCGCGCGGACGGAACTACGCGATTTCGGGACAGGTCGTTTCGCTCCGCCTGGAGGGTCCGCACGTCGAGGCGACGGTGGTCGGCAGCCGACCGGAGCCCTACACGGTGACGGTCGACTTCCGTGAGCCGGACGAAGCGGCGCACGCGCGGATCGTCGCCCGGCTCAAAGGCGAGCCGATGCTGCTGGCGCGGCTGCTGACGGACGACCTGCCGCTCGAAGTCGAGGCGATTTTCCGCGACGAGGGGTTTGTGCTCTTCCCGGGCGGCAAGCTCGGTCCGCGCCGCTATGATGTGACGACGAAGTGCTCGTGTCCCGACTATGCGAATCCGTGCAAGCATTCGGCGGCGGTCTTGCTGCTGCTGGGCGAAGAGGCGTCCTGGCGTCCGTCGACGCTCCTGGAGCTGCGCGGCATCACGATGGAGGAGTTGTGCGATGAAGATTGAGACGCCGATCCTGAAACGGCTCGGTCCGGTTCCGTTCTGGCGCGGACGCGAGCGCTGCCTGGACGCGCTGGAGTCGGTTTACAAGCGGGCGGCGGAGAAGGCCCGTCGGGCGCTGCTGGCGTCCGCCTCCGCATCGAAGCCGAGTCGCGGCCGTTGATATGGTATAATAGGTGGAAAGAAGAACAGAGGATAACGAGAGATGATCATAGACGTCCATTCGCACAATTTTCCCGATCCAATTGCGGGTCGGGCGATGGCGGGCATGATCCGGGCCTGTTCGGGCTTCCTGACCTCGGTCGGGGACGGGACGCTGACGAACCATCTCGACCACATGGAGCATGACGGCGTCGACAAGGCGGTGCTCTGCCAGATCGCGACGAAGCCGACGCAGTTCGAGATTCTGTTCCGCACGGCGTGTGCGATCCGGGACGGTGCGCTCGGGGCGCGGGCGCAGCGGATGATCGTGCCGTTCCCGTCTGTCCATCCGAAGGATCCCGAGCTCTTCGCCCATCTCGACCAGATTGCGGAGGCCGGCTTCAGGGGCGTGAAGTTCCATCCCTACTATCAGGATTTCCTGCTGGACGATCCGTCCGTCTGGCCGATGTTCGAGAAGATCGCGGACCTCGGGCTGGTCGTCGAATGCCACTGCGGCTACGACATCGGCTATCCGGACCGCAGCGACGCGTGCGGTCCGAAGGAAATCGCGGTCCTGCTCCGGCACGTGAAGCATCTGACGTTCATCGCCGCGCACCTGGGCGGCTGCGCGGGCTTCGCGCCGCACGCGACGGATCCGCTCCTCGACCTCGGCTGCTACATCGACACGTCGGCGCTGGCGCGGAACTGGTACCGCGACGAGGAGATGCGTCTGCTGCGGTCGTGGCCGACGGACAGGATCCTCTTTGCGACGGACTTTCCGTGGACGATGTATTCGGAGGCGATCCGCTGGGTGCGCGAGGTGCGCGATCCGCGGGACTGGGAGGCGGTCTTCTCGGGCAATGCCCGTCGGCTGCTGGGAATTTGACACGGAATGAAGAAAGAGCCAATGTGATGAAGATGATGTGGAATGTAACGATGGGTATCGCAGGGATCCTGGGGCTAGCACTGGCTGGTTGTTCGAAGAAACCTGCCGCAGCGCCGTCCGCGAAACCGTCCGAAGAGGCCGTTGCGCAGGTGAACGAATCAGACGAGGTTCGCGAACTGAGGGCCTTGGCGCGCGAGGGAAATGTCACGGCACAGAGCTATCTCGGCAGAAAGCTGATGACGGGCGATGGGATTGAGAAGAACGTTGCCGAGGGGCTTCGTCTGATCACGCAGGCGGCGGAAGCCGGCTTTCCGGAAGCCGAGAATAACCTGGCCATCGCCTACCTGACGGGGATCGGCGTGGAGCGGAACGAGAAGGCCGCCTTCGCGTGGTTGATGCGCGCCGCTCAGCATGGTGTGATTGATGCGCAGTTCAACCTTGGCGCCTACTATGCGCAAGGCCCCGAGTCCGTGCGCAACCTGCGGCAGGCCGCACGTTGGTACAGCAGGGCGGCCCGGGCCGGATCAATCGAGGCGCAGGTCAATTTGGCGCACGCCTACCAGGTCGGCGAAGGCGTGAAGAAAGACGAGAAGGAGGCCGCGCGTTGGTATCTGCGAGCGGCGAAGGCCGGCGATGCGGTTGCCCAATATTGCTTGGGAGAAGCTCTCTTGAACGGCAAGGGCGTCAAGCGGGATCCTGCGGAAGCGGTACGCTGGCTCAAGATGGCCGCCGAGCAGAACCAGGGCGCTGCGTCCGAACTCCTTAAGAAACTTGACGGTGCCCATGCTGCGAATTGACATCATCAGCGTCCAGCCGCAGATGTTCCGGGGCTTCCTGGAGGAGAGCATCGTCGCACGCGCCGTGAAGAAGGGCGCCTGCGAGGTGAACGTCGTCGACTTGCGCGACTTCGGCGAGGGGAAGTGGAAGAAGGTGGATGACAAGCCGTACGGCGGCGGACCCGGGATGCTGATGAAGTGCGGACCCTGGTTCGAGGCGGTCGAGTCGTGCCGTCCCGACGCCGCGACGCGCGTCATCATGACCTCGCCCGCGGGGAAGACCTTCACGCAGCGCGACGCCGAAACGTTCGCCGGCCTCGCCCCTCTTCCGTCCCCCGACCATCTCATTTTCCTGTGCGGACACTACGAGGGCTTTGACGCGCGCATCGAGACGCTGGCGACGGACCGCTATTCGATCGGCGACTTTGTGATGACGGGCGGGGAGCTCGCCGCGGCGGCGATGGTTGATGCGATCGTGCGCCTGCTGCCGGGCGTGCTCGGGGGCGGACCCGCCGCGACGGCCTCCGAGACCTTCGGGCGGGACGGGGGCGGACTCGAGGCGCCGCAGTACACGCATCCGCCGGAGTTCCGCGGGATGAAGGTTCCTGAGATCCTGCTCTCGGGCGATCACCGCAAGATCGAAGCGTGGCGCAAGGCCGAGGCCCGGCGCCTGACCGAAGCGAACCGACCGGACCTCCTGCCGTCATGAGACGTTTTCTCCTGAGCCTCGTCTGCGCCTGTGCGGCGGCCTTCGCCGTCGCGTCCGAGATCGTCGTCGTCGCGCACGAGCCGGGCTACTACACGTCGCTCGCGAAGCACGTGCAGCGCTGGCTGAAGGAGCAGGACGTCGCGGCGGACCTGGCGACGCCGCAGACGATGGCGGCGGCGATGAAGGACGCGTCGCTCACGTTCCTCGTCGGCTTCAACAACCCGACGTCCGCCGAACTGAAGACGATCCGCGCGAACCGCGCGATGGGCGGACGCTTCGTCGTCTTCTATTCCGAGTCGCCGGCCCTCGCGGAGATGATGGGCGTGAAGCCGCTCGGGTACAAGACGGCGGCCTATCCCGGGCAGTGGAGCCGGATGGACTTCGCCGGCAACTTCCTGGAGGGGTGTCCCGCGTCGATCCGGCAGACGTCGACGTGTCTGCAGAAGGCGGCGGCGATTCCGGGGAAGGGACGCGTGATGGCGACGTGGTCGGACCGGTCCGGCAAGTCGACGGGCGAGCCGGCCTGGATCGCGAGCTCGGCCGGGTACTGGATGACGCACGTGCTGCTGGCGGACGGAGACGAGGACCTGAAGGCGCAGCTCCTGGGCGCGTTTGTCGGGAGCGTCGCGCCGAAGCTCTGGAGCGCGCGCCGGTTCGCGGCAAAGCGTCAGGCGGAGCACGCGTCCGTGAGCGCGTTCGCGAAGAAGCAGGTTCCGCGTCCCAACGAGATCCATGCCGTCTGGGATCACACGGGCTGCGGACTCTATCCCGGGGACTGGTCCCGGACGATGCGCCTGCTGAAGGCGCGCGGGGTGACGGACCTCTTCGTGAACGTGGCGGGCGCCGGCTTCGCGCACTATCCGTCCGCCGTCCTGCCCCGCTCGAAGATTTGGGAGCAGGAGGGCGACCAGCTCAAGGCGTGCCTCGCGGCGGCGAAGGGGACGGGCGTGCGCGTCCATGCCTGGATCCTCTGCTTCAACGCGACGCGTTCCTCGCCGGAGACGCTGGCGCTCTTCCAGAAGCGCGGCTGGCGGCTGAAGGACCGTGACGGGAAGCTGACGGAGTATCTCGATCCGTCGAACGCGGCGGTGCAGAAGCATCTGCTGGCGGCGATTGACGAGATCCAGGACCGCTATGCGGTGAACGGCATCCACCTCGACTTCGTCCGCTGGTACGAGCGGAGCGTCCGTCCCGCGACCGCGGCCGAGACGATCACGCGCTTCGTCGCGTCGGCCCGTCGCCACGTCCGCCGTCCGGCGCTCTTCACGACGGCGGTGCTCGGAAAGTATCCGCAGTGCGTCGAGACGGTCGGACAGGCGTGGCCGGGCTGGATCGACGCGGGGCTCGTGGACTACGCGGTGCCGATGGACTACACGGAGGACTTCGCGAAGTTCGAGTCGTTTCTCCGACAGCACGCGCAGACCGCGTCGCGCGCGCGGCGGACGATCGTCGGCATCGGCGTCACGGCGAACGAGTCGCGCCTGTCGCCCGTGCAGGTGATCCGCCAGAACCTGCTGGTCCGCCGCTACGGCCTCGCGGGCGTCGCGCTCTTCGACCTGGACACGACTCTCGAGAAGCGGATCCTGCCCTACCTCAAGATGGGCCTGTGGTAAGGAGGCAGGGGCGGCGTCCCCGCCGCCCCGACGGAAATGGAGACACGAAAATGGAACGACTGACGATTGAAGTGGGAAGCTACGAGGTGAACTGTTCGATCCTGTCCGACGCCGGCCAGGCCTGGATCGTCGATCCGGGGAGCGAAGGCGAGCGGATCGTCGGGCTCCTCGCGAAGAAGGGACTCGTCCCCGCGGCGATTCTCCTCACCCACGCGCACTTCGACCACATCAGCGGCATCCCTGCCCTGCAGAAGGCCTTCCCCGAGCTCCCGGTCTACGTCCATCCCGGCGACGTGCCGATGTTCGGACATCCCTTCAACCAGATGGGCGGCGAGTATGCCTCGATCGGCGTGCCGGCGAACGTCCGCGACGTCGCGGACCTCCCCGCCGCGCTTCCCGGCGTGCAGGTCCTCCACACGCCCGGCCACACCCCGGGCGGCGTCTGCTATTTCTTCCCGGCGGACAAGCTGCTCCTTTCCGGCGACACGCTCTTCGCGGGATCGGTCGGACGCACCGACTTCCCGGGCGGCAGCATGGCGCGGATGATGGATTCGTTGCAGGCGCTGATGAAGCTTCCCGACGACACCCTCGTCATCCCCGGCCACGGCGGCCACACGACGATCGGCGACGAGAAGCGCACGAACCCCTACATCGTGTAGGGGCGGCGAGGACGCCTCCCCTACGCGATCGACGCGACGGCCTTGCGCGCGGTGGCGAAGGCGAGGGTCAGGTTGTAGCCGCCGGTCGGTCCGTCGATGTCCAGCACTTCGCCGGCGAAGTAGAGGTGGGGGACGAGGCGCGATTCCATCGTCTCGGGATTGACGTCGTCGAGGGAGACGCCGCCGAGGGTGACGATTGCCTCCTTGACGGGGCGCGGGCGGAGTCCGTTGAACGAAAGCCGCTCGTGTTCGAACCAGACTTCGAGTGTCAGCGACGCACGGATTCTGTCCTCCGCGCCCCGGGCCGAGTCGGCGTTCCGCACGATATAGTGTTCGATGAAGCGCTGGGCGTTGTAGATCGCGGCGCCGGAGAGTCCGAACGTTTCGCAGTCCACTTCGCCGCGGTAGTCGAAGAGGACGGCGCCGTCGGGACCGATCACCTTGGCGCGTCCGTCCTCGAAGCGCCGTCCGGCGCGCTTCACGATGCGCGGGTCGGAGGTCTCGAGGCCGATGAGGCCGGGGCGGTAGGGGACGAGGCGGTGGCCGAGGTCGCGCGCGAAGTTCTGTCCGTCGCCGACGGAACCGAGCTTCGGGTAGCTGACGCCGCCGGTGGCGAGGAGGACGTTCTCGGCCCAGAGGGTGAAGTTCTTCGTCGCGACGATGAAGCCGTTCTTCTGGGGCTGGAGGCCGGTGACGGCGCAGTTCGTGAGGACGGGCACCTCGTTGTTGCGGAGGAGGTCGCCGAAGGCATGGACGATGGTCGTCGCCTTGCCGTCCGCGGGGAACATGCGCGCGTCGGGCATGCGGCGGAGGGGGACGTCGAGGGACTTGAAGCCCTGGATGATCTTGCGGGGCGGGCATTCGCGGACGGCCCGGGCGACGAACGGGGCGCAGTCGCCGACGTCGCGGAGGAAGTCCTCGGCGGAGATGTCCTTGGTGAAGTTGCAGCGTCCGTTCGCGGTCATGAGGACCTTCGACCCGAGGCGCGCCTTGCGTTCGATGAGGACGGTGGAGAGGCCGCGTTCGGCGGCGACGGCCGCGGCGAACATGCCGGCCGCCCCGCCGCCGACGACTGCCAGCTTGACAGGAGTGTGTTTGAGAGCCATGGCAGATATTATAGCATTTGCAGCGCGCACGGCGATTTCAGATAGGTGAACGAACCGCAATGTAGGGCTGATTTTCCGCCCCTGTTGACAATTTGGCCGATTTTTGAGATACTATACTTGCCGCGCCACGAGGCGGACAGGGGGTGTCGATGAACATAACAGTGCGTCAGTGCATGATAGGCGAGACCGAGTGGTTCCGCAAGCTTGAGGGGAAAT